>WRFC01000142.1 GCA_009779015.1 Coriobacteriia bacterium
CAGCACGCGGTCGACCATGCGCACCATATAGCGTACCACCTGGTAGGGCGTGTAAAAGACGCCCAGCGCCTTGCGCAGGTCGGGGTCGTAGCGCTGCAAGAACTCCTCGTAAAAGTGGATGACGGTGTCTTTTGCCTCGTCTTGGTCGAGCAGCGCGCGCACGTCGGCCAGGCGGTAGAGCTCGCAGAGCTTGCCGATTACGACATCGAGCGTGGGGTGCTGGTTGGTGGCCGTGGCGATGTGCGCAAAAAAGAGCTTGAGCAGGCTGCTTTCTTGGCGCAGGTTGCCGATGGCCTCAAAGCGGTTGAAGTCCTCGGGCGTGGTGTCGTTGTAGCGCGCGATGAAGAGCCCATAGACCACCGTTTGGGCGTACATGTCGGCAAACCCCGTGGTGTCGAGCTGCGGGCGCAGGTCCTCTTTGATTTTGCTGAACAGCGAGTAAAGCTCGACGAAGAGCGGCTTGGTGGTTTGGCTGTCGTCCACGATGGGCTGGCCGCTGCCGTCGTCTTTGAGGATGCCGGTGACGATGCCGCGGATCGTGCGGGCGTGGTTGGCCATGTACTCGGCCAGCTTGACGGCGCTTTTGATCTGGGTCGGGCTTTTAAGCATGAGGTCTTGGATGATCTGGTCGGGGGCGTGGCGGCGGTGCGGGGGCGGTGCGGCGGTGCGGTGACGGTGCTGGTGGCGGTGCCAACGTGCTACCAATACCCCTGTGAATGCTATAACATCGTTTATATGAGTTGTGCGCCCGATGCTCTTTTTTATCAGCAAAGTGGTCGCAATCTTGGGCGGTAACCTCGAGCGGCAGCTTTTGTTATGCCATATTATAGAATGCGTAAATTAACAAGCTTCAACCCGGCGTAAGCAATAAAGGATCGATGTCTATGAAACAGGTAAGCTCCATTAGTCTGACCGAGCTTCACGCTATGGCCGAAAACAACCGTACCCGATCGGTTGATGACCCAGATATCCAGGCTGTAATCAAGACGATCATTGCCGAGGTCGTGCATGGCTGACAACGCATACATGATGGACCGCGCGCGTTGGGGGCAACTGACTTTTTATGAGCAGATGGGGAACATCGGTGCAGAGGTGGGGCGGGCGATCAAGGCCCGTCGCACAGGTAGAGAAGAGCGCCTGGCGGGTGCCATCGACCGCGCCCTTGACCTCTTCAGCGCCACGACCGAGCAGCTTGTGGCCGAGAAGTCACCGCGTCTGAAAGAGGTACTGCGCGCGCGGAATGAGTTCCTCAGGCTGTTTTACGACGATACCTTCGACACCGATGCCGATGCCATCGAGCGCTACTTTACACTGTTCGCGGTGGCCGCCCGCAAATAGTGTGCGCCGATTCGCAATCTAGCAAGCGTCGGGCGGGTGGCGGTATTATGATGGGGGAGAAGGGCCTGGGCCGGGCGGTCGGGCTGGCCGGGCAGGTTTGGGGCGAGACGCGACGGAAGTGATCAACTTGAATAAGAAGCGGTCAATTGGCATCGTCGGCGTGGTTATTGCGGTTTTAGCGATCGGTTATGCGGTCTATGCGATCATCGGCAGTGAGAAGCCCCCGGTTTATACGCTCACCGACACCAGCCTCGAGATCTCGGCACAGTTTGGCGAGACCATCCAGCTCTCGGACATTTTGGGCGTTAAGCTGGAAGACAGCATGCCGGACAACCTGGTCAAGGTCTCGGGCGCCAATATGGGGAGCATATTGCGCGGCAGCTTTCGGTCGGACGGCACATCGATGAAGATCTACGTCGATACCTCGGTGCCGCCTTTCATCTATCTGACGACCACCAAAGGGCTGGTCATCATCAACGACCAGTCGGCCTCGGCCACGCGGGCCTTGATTGGGCAGATCCAGCAAAATCTCATGCCTGCGGGCAGTCCAGAGCCGGCCAGTTAAACGCCCGCCCCGCGCGTCCGCCCCGCGCGTCCGCCCAGTTGAACGCACGCTGTTCGCACCCCGCACCAGCGCGTCTGCCCAGCCCACCCTGAGCCTCTGCCCGCCCAGCCTACTCGTCAAAGACGTTGCGGCTGTGCTCAAAGGCGTATTTGAACGACTTCTTAAACTGTTGCACATGCTTGCCGCTGCCCACAAAGATGTAGCGGTACGACTCGCGGCTCTCGATGCCGGGCAGGTAGGGGGTGTGCCAGATCAGCGTCTGGCCGTCTTTCTCGATCAGCACCAGATGCGTAGTCGGTATGGCCTTGGTGTAGCGGACCTCTAGCAGTTTCTGCGCCTCGGGGTCAAGGTCGCTTAAAATCTCGTCCCGGATCGTATCGATCGACTCCTCGATGCGGATGAGCAGCCCGCGCAGCGGGCAGAGCCCAAACCAGGTCTCTTCGGGAAGAAGCGTCAAGATCTCGGGGTCAACGAAGACGATCTGCACGCGGGTGCCGTGCAAAAGGGCGTTGCGGATGTGCTCTTTGTTCTGCCAGATGATCGTCCGCCCCGTCAAAAAGAGCATCTGGACGCTGGCCGCGCCCTCGATCTCGCTGCCGTAGTCTTTGTCCCCGGCCACCTCAAAAGGCGCGCACTTTGCGCCGCGCGCCTTGGCCGCTGCCGGCAGGCCGCTGCCGGGCAGCCCCACGCCGTCGCTTCTGCCCACCAAATCGCCAGCGCCGCCCTCTGGCCAATCCGGCGGCTGGCCGCCAATCGCCTCGGCCAGCCTGGCCAGCAGGTCGGCGTACTTCTCCTCAACCTCAGCGGCCGGCCGATTGTCTATTTGCAGGTCGCAAAAATACTGGTAAATGGCCTCTTGCTCGCTGTACGAGAAAAACTTGCCGGTCGGCCGATTGCCGATCGGTGACTGCATGCGCCGATAAAAAGTCTGGACCGAGCCGCGTCCCGTGACGTTTCGGCAGCGCTCTACACAATCGTTGACCAGCCTGGTCTTAGTCATGTGGAGAACCGCATTTGCGTAATCGAGCAGGTTCTGGGTTGCCTCGCGGGCCTGCTGTTCGTTCTCGATGCTCATCGCCATCTCGTTTCGTCAAAACCGGGCGGACTAAAAACGCTGAAGAATTGAGATACGTTTCTCATATTATAAGAACATTTTTGCGCCAATGCACTGCGGGTTTATCAAAGTCTTGGCCGCTGGCCCGTGCGGGGTGTTTCGCAGGAACGGGAGAGCATTCTCAGAGAGTGGAAAGTAATCTCAAAAAAACAATATAATTTACTTTATATAGGATTAAATTATACATCAATTGGGATGCACTCTCGAGCCCAGGCTCCTAGAATCATGCCATCAGGCAGACAGCGAGCCAAGAAAAGGAGGATCAGAGATGTATCCACATCCGGACAAGCTGCAGAAGTTCGGCCCCCCGTACTTTGAGGACGCAAACTGAGGAAAACCCCCGAGACGACAATTTCTAAGCCACACGAAAGGAGAGGGATGAACATGACAGAGACCAGACAACAGATCATAGCCGGTACCTTTAGGGGCGGCGTGCAGTCCCAGCG
>WRFC01000143.1 GCA_009779015.1 Coriobacteriia bacterium
ATCGTCAACTGAAAGACGATGAACTTGCGGATGGAGTTGAAGATCGTGCGCCCGTAGAGGATGGCCTTGTCGATGGAAGAGAAGTTGTCGTCCATGATGATAACTTCGCTGGCCTCTTTGGCGATCTCGGTGCCGCCGCCCATGGCAAAGCCGACGTCGGCAGCCTTGAGGGCGGGAGAGTCGTTGACGCCGTCGCCGGTCATGCCGGTGACGAGGTTCAGGTCTTGGGCCAGGCGGATCAGGCGGCTCTTGTCGCTGGGCAGGGCTCGGGCGATCACGCGGACCTGGGGGAGCACGGACTTCAGCTCGCTGTCGCTCATCTGGGCGAGCTCGTCTGAGGTCAGCACGAGGTCTGACCCGTCTTTGACCAATCCGGCCTCGCGGGCGACGGCGATGGCGGTGTCTTTGCGGTCGCCGGTGATCATGACCACCTGGACCCCGGCGTTTTGCACCTCGGCGATTGAGCCGATGGACTCGGGGCGCACCTCGTCGCGGATACCGATGATGCCGACCAGCGTAAAGGCGCTGGCCGGCAGCTGGCCTTGGACGATGCCGTCGGCACAGGTGGCCAAGGCGATGACACGGATGGCGCGGGCGGCCAGGGCGTCGATTTGGGCGAGCACGGCCGAGGGGTCGCAGAGGGCGGCCTTTTGGCCATGGCTTTCATAATAGTACTGGCAGCGCTCGATGATCTTCTCGGGGGCGCCTTTGACCAGGGTCAGCTTGTCGCTTTGGCCGGGGGCAGCGGGCAGGCCGTTGACCTCGGCGGCCGAGTACTTGTTGGCGCTGTTAAAGGGGATGGAGCCCGTGACTGTGGCCTCGGTGCTGCCGGCCGCCTCGGCCGCAAACCCCAAAATCGCCCGCTCGGTGGCATTGCCGCCGATGATGCGCGTGTTGCCCCTGCCCTCTTGGGCGATGACGGCATCGGTGTTCTTGTGGATGCTCAAAGCCAGCAGCCTTTGCAGCCCCTCGGCGATGGCGTCGATGCTCTGGTACTGGCGGCCTGCCCCGTCGACGAAGGCCATGGCCTGAAGCTGGCCTTTGGTGATAGTGCCGGTCTTGTCGCTGAAGAGGATGTTCAGGCTGCCGGCGGTCTCAATGCCCTCAAGCTTGCGCACCAAGACATTGTCTTTGAGCATCTTGCCCATGTTCTGGGCCGAGACGATGGCGATCATCAGGGGCAGGCCTTCGGGCACGGCCATCACGATGATGATGACGGCCAGCATCAGGGCGTTCGTGGCCGCGCCGAGCAGTCCCAGCCAATCAGAGGCGAAGGCGGCGATGGCGGCCGCATCAAAGCCCTGGGCGACCACGATCTCTTGGAAGAGGAAGGCCACGGCGATCAGGATGCCCCCGACATAGCCGAACCGGCTGATGCCGCGCGCCAGCCCCTTGAGCTTGAGCTTTAGCGGGGTGTCGCGGTCGTCGTCGGCCTGCAGCTCCTCGGCGATCTGGCCGTAGACCGACTTGTCGCCGACTGTCGTGACGGACAGCACGGCCTGCCCAGAGACGACGATCGACCCGCGGAAGAGCTTGTAGGGGTCGAGGAACGAGAGGCTGCCGCCTTCATCGATATAGTCCTGCGGCATCACGGCCTTTTCGGCCTCTTCGGTCTCGCCGTTCAGGGCGGACTGGTCCAGCGCCACCGTGCCTTCGACCAGAACACCGTCGCTGGGGACCAGGTCGCCGGCCTGGAGCAAGACCCAGTCGCCGACCACTAGGCTGTCGATGGGCAGCTCGGTGATGCTGCCATCGCGGTAGACTTTGGAGAAGACCCGCGAGGCCTCGTCTTGGAGCCGCTTGAAGGCCGATTCGTTGCGGAACTCCGAGAAGGTCGAGACAAAGGTGGCCAGGGCGACGGCGATGGCGATGCCCAAAGGCTCGTACCAGGGGTTGTGCTCGATGATGGTGATGATGATGCTGACGACCAGGGCGACACAGAGGATGCGGATCATCGGGTCGTTCAAGTTGGCCCAGTACTTATCCCAAAAGCCCTCGTGCTGGTGCTCGGTCAACGAGTTGTCGCCATACTGCGCGCGCGAGGCCTCGGCTTCGGGGGTGGACAGTCCGTATGGGGTCTGGGTCATGTTGTGGCTTTCTGTTTTTGAGCGGCTTTCAAAACCCGGCAAAAGGCAGCCTTGATTATATAAGAAGTCTGGGCGGCCGAAAGCCTGGGCAAAGACGGCCGCGATTTGGGCTATTCTCCGGTGAAAACCCAGCCGGGCCAAGTTTTTCTCGCGAACTGTTGTAGAATCTTGTTTTGGCTGTTATTCGCAAAGAATGCAGCAATCCGGTGTTTTAGCCCTCTTAGCTCAGGGGATAGAGCGTCTGCCTCCGGAGCAGAAGGCCGTAGGTTCAAGTCCTACAGGGGGCACCAAAGCTTGTGCGCAGCATAAATCAAGAGCTGATGAGCGCGGATATTCGAATGATGACCAAGAGGAGGACAGCATGGCAATCTATACGCCTGCATACCAACCAACGGGAAACGAGCTGGCGACCATCAAGACCAGCAAAGGCGACATCAGGGTGCGCCTGGCCGGGCTCGATGCGCCGATTCATGTCGGCAACTTTGTCGAGCTGGCCGAGAAGGGCTTTTATAACGGCCTCAAGTTCCATCGCCATGAGCCCAACTTTGTGATCCAGGGGGGCTGTCCGAATACGCGTGACCTGACCCCCGAGGCGGTTCGGGCGGGCGGCGGCTATCCGCCTCCGGGCACAGGCGGCCCCGGCTATACGATCAAAGGCGAATGGCTGACCAACCCGCACAACCAGCACAAAGACGGCACCCTGGCGATGGCCCGCGCCAATGACCCGGACTCGGCGGGCTCGCAATTCTACTTCTGTCTGGGCGAACAGGGCTTCTTGGACCCCAACTACACGGTTTTTGGGACACCGGCCGATGCCGAGTCGCTGGCCGTCATCCATAGCCTCGAAAAAGGCGACGAGATCTTGGCGGTCACGATAGCACAGGGCTAGGCCGTCGTTTCAAGGGCTGTGGGGACTTTTGGAGCCGAGGAGCAAGCATCGTGCTGAGCAGTTCATTTGAGAATGCAGGGATTGCCTATAACTCTGGCGATTACAATGGCGCCCTCGAGGCCTATCAGCGTTGCCTCGAAGAAGACAAGGCGCGTTTTGAGCCGGGCGAAGAGGGGATGGTCTACCATCGCCTGGGCAACTGCCTGGTCAAGACCAATCGCTATGAAGAAGCTGTGGCCGTCTTTAAGATGGCGCTCGGAGACCCGGCCTATCACGAGCGGGGCAGCCTGCATGTCAACCTAGGCACAGCGCTGACTGCGGCCGAGTCTTACGATGAGGCGATCGAGCAGTTCAGGCTGGCGCTGGACGACAGCACATATGAAGCGCCCTATCGGGCATGGATGGGGATGGGTAACGCTTTGAGCCGACAGGGGCGGATCGTCGAGGCGGGGACGGCCTATCGCACCGCCGCCTTGGATGACGGCA
>WRFC01000144.1 GCA_009779015.1 Coriobacteriia bacterium
GACCTGGTCACGCATGTCATCTCGACAGTGCGCGGCAACCTCGAGATCGACGGCGCCGTGGTCGGGTACCCGGCCATCGATACGCTGAAGGTCGTCAATGGCACCTCGATCATCGGGTCGCCCGACCGCTCGTTGCTCTGGGTGGCGCAGACGCCGCAGGTCTTTAGGGCACCGATCTTGCGCAGCGCCCACGCTGCGGCCTTGGCCGAGGGGTTTGTGGGCACCGATGACTCATCGCTGGTCGAACGCATCGAGGGGCGGATGATCTTGATCCAGGGCCCGCGCGACAATATCAAGATGACGGTCCCCGAGGACCTGGTCTCGATCGAAGCCGGGCTGCGCAAGAGGCTCAGGGAATCTGAACAGATAGGATGACCCCCAGACCCGCAGAGCCTGTTCGCCCGGCCACGCATGAACAGGCCACGCATGTCGGCCTGGGGTTTGACGTCCACGCCTTTGCCCCTGCCGAAAGCGGCCGAAAGCTGGTCTTGGGGGGCGTGACCTTCGACTCTGCGCGCGGGCTCTTGGGTCATTCGGATGCCGATGTCTTGACCCACGCCGTGATGGATGCCCTGCTCGGCGCCGCCCGCCTGGGCGACATCGGCGAGCACTTTCCGGACAGCAGCCCCGAATGGGCGGGCGCCGATTCTCTTCTCCTTTTACAAAAGGTGAAAGCCCTGTTGGCCGCCCAGGGTAGGCGTGTGCTGGACATCGACTGCGTGGTGATGGCCGAAGAGCCGCGCATCGCGCCCTATCGCCAGCAGATGCGCGAGAAGCTGGCCGGAGCGCTAGATATCAGTGTCGAGCAAGTAGGCGTAAAGGCCACGACGACCGAGCGGCTGGGGTTCGTCGGCCGCGCCGAGGGCATCGCAGCGGCTGTCGTGGCGCTGGTCGCCTGGGATTGAGGCGGGGCGCCCGCCTCTGCGACGGGGCGGGGTGCCCGCTTGGACGACGGGGCGGGGCGGGGCGCTTGGACTACGGGGCGGGGCGCCTAGCGGGCAGCCGGGCAACCCGGCGGGCAGCCGCCAAAAAACATCAATCGCGAGAAGAGCGAGGTCAGGCCGAAGATGAGCGCACTCAAGCTGTATAACACGATGAGCCGCCAGAAAGAGGAGTTTACGCCCCTGGTGCCGGGGCAGATCGGGTTTTATGTCTGTGGGCCGACCGTCTACAACCATATCCACATCGGCAACGCGCGCACCTTTATCTCGTTTGACATGATCAGGCGGTATTTGGAATATTGCGGGTTTGCGGTGACTTTTGTGCAGAACCTGACCGACGTCGATGACAAGATCATCAACCGCGCGCTCGCAGAGGGGCGCAGCGCGGCCGAGGTGGCCGACGACTATAGCGCGGCCTTTTTGGGGGCCATGGAGGCGCTGGGCGTGGCCAAGCCGACCATCCAGCCGCGGGCGACCGAAGAGATCGCCGCGATGATCAGCCTGATCGAGCGGCTGATCGCCTGCGGTCATGCCTACGCGGCGGGCGGCGACGTCTACTATGCCGTTCGTTCGTTTGCCGACTACGGCGCCTTGTCTGGGCGCGACATCGACCAGCTGCAGAGCGGCGCCCGCATCGAGGTGGACGAGCGCAAGCGCGACCCGCTGGACTTTGCCCTCTGGAAGGCCGCCAAGCCGGGCGAGCCGGCCTGGGACTCGCCCTGGGGGCTCGGCCGCCCAGGCTGGCACACCGAGTGCTCGGCCATGAGCCAGCGCTACCTGGGCGAGACCTTTGACATCCACGGGGGCGGCGACGACCTGGTCTTTCCGCACCACGAGAACGAGATCGCCCAGTCGCGGGGCTGCTCCAATGCCGGCTTTGCCCGCTACTGGCTGCACGGCGGCATGCTGACGATCGACTCCGAGAAGATGAGCAAGTCCGAGGGCAACTTCTTGCTCTTAAAAGACGTCTTAGAGCACGTCAGCCCCCAGGCCCTGCGCCTGCTGATGCTGCAGACGCACTACCGCTCGCCCTTCGACTACTCGCCAGACCGTTTGAAAGAGGCCTCGACGGCCTTTGAGCGGGTCGAGACCGCCCTCAAGAACTTGGACTGGGCACTGCGTGGCCATGCAGCGCTGTCCTGGGGAGAAGGGCGTTCGGATGGTGTACCTGCCGACGCTGCCGAGGCCGCAGCTGCTGGAGGCCCGGGTGGGGCGTATGCCCCGCGCGCCAAGGGCGCAGCCGTTCACGGGGCAGCCAATGCACCCGTTGACAGAGCGGCTGGCAGCCAGGCCGCGCCTGCCGGCGTGCCCCCCGAGACCGGGCTGAGCCGCCACTTACGCGCCGAGGCGGCCAAGACCAGGGCCGGCTTTGCCGAGTACATGAACGACGACTTTAATACGAGCGGTGCCGTGGCCCTGCTCTTTGCCCTGGTCAGCACGCTGAACAATGCTTTGGCCAGCGGCCTGGACACGCCGGCGGACGCGCTGGCCGCTCGGGCGGCCGGCGACCTCTTGGTCGAGCTGCTGGGCGTCTTAGGGGTTGACCTGCATAAGGCGGCGGAGGACGCAGCCAACGCAGCTGCCTTGCCCGCCGGGCTGGCCGGGCTGGCCGGGTCATTGCTCGGTTATACCGGAAGTGACAGAACAGAGGCGGCCGGCCTTTTGCTAGAGGCGCGCAGCGCTGCCCGCCAGGCCAAAGACTGGCCGTGCGCCGATGCGATCCGGGCTGGCCTGAAGGAGCTTGGCCTGGCCATCGAAGACACGGCATCGGGCCCACGCCTGGCCAAGGCCGAGCCGCCTTCTGGCCCTGACCCGGCCAAAGGCTGAAATGAGAGGGGCGTGTTTGAGATGAGCGAGTGGCGCGAACAAAGCAAAGGGCGCGAGGGCAGGCCGTTCCAGTTCAATTACTGCAGCCTGCACGACCTGATTGCCAAGACCAAGAAAGCCGAACAGGCGGTCATCCTGGTCTTGGACCATTTGACCGACGTCGGCAACCTCGGTGCCCTGATCAGGAGTGCCGAGGTGGTCGGGGCGGCCGGCGTCGTGCTGCCCAACCGCCGCTCGGCACAGGTCAACGAGGCGGTCTTTAGGGCATCGGCCGGTGCCGTAGAGCACCTGCCGGTCGCCCAGGTGCCCAACCTCGTGGCCGCGCTGGCCACCCTCAAAGAGGCCGGCTACTGGGCTGCTGCCGTGACCGAGCAGGCGGCCGAAGACATCTGGCAAGCGCCTTTAGAAGGGCGCCTGGCCTTGGTCATGGGTGCCGAGGACAACGGCATCTCGCGCCTGGTGCGCGAAAGCTGTGACTTTGAATGCCGCCTGCCCCAGTTTGGGCGCACCGAGTCGCTGAACGTCGCCCAAGCGGCAACGGCCGTGCTCTACGAGTGGCGCCGCCGGGTCGAGGGCAAAGAACGGCCCGCCCGCTAAGATGATCGGCCCCAACCGATGAGCGCCAAGCTGATGGAGCCCGACCGATGAGCGCCAAGC
>WRFC01000145.1 GCA_009779015.1 Coriobacteriia bacterium
ACATTAAGCAAAGGCCCCGCTCTTTCGTGCGCCAGTTGGTCTAATATTTGTCTTGGCTTAATACACGGGCACAGACATAGGGATAAAACCAGGCCAGCTGTCGGCCGACCGTCTACCGGGCTACCGCCCGGCACCGACCGGGAGCTGCCAGGCAACCCTATGGCCACGCCAAAGCAAGGGCAGATAGGGAGTAATTATGAAGAAGCAGAAGATTATCGCGATATTGGTGTCGGCCCTGATGCTGGGCACCATGCTTTCGGTAGTGTCCTGCCAGAGCGACAGCGGCAACGGCACGACGGCGGGCGGCACCATCTTGCTCGGCGGCACGCTTTCAGAGACCGGCGCGCAGTCGGCCCTCGACGCCCCGGCCATCCAGGGCATCCAGATTGCTGTGGACAAGGTCAATGCCGACGGCGGCATCAACGGCCAGACGCTAGAGTTTCAGAACATCGACTCTAAATCAGATGCCATTGTGGCCACCAACGTTACCAACCAGCTCGTCGGCCAGGGCGCGGTGGCCATCATCACCTCTTCTAACTATGATGTCGGCGGCGCGTCGGCGCGGGCGGCGCAAGACGGCAACCTGGTCGGGCTCAGCCCCGCCTGCTCGTCCCAGCTCTTCGGCAGCGCCATCTTGGGAGACAAGCAGTTCACATTGGCATCTTGGGATACGACGATGGCGTCGGTGATTGCCACGCAGGCCTGCAGCACCGATGGCCAAATGAGCGCCTACGTGATCACCGATGACTCGACCGACCAAACCAAGAGCTTCTCCAACTCTTTTGTCACCGACTTTCATAGCCTGGGCGGAACAGTGGTCTTAAGCGACGACTTTAGCCAGGGCTCTGTGGACACGGCCACCCTGATCAAGCACTACAAGACGCTTGCGCAGCCGCCGAGCTGCATCTTTCTCAGCATCAATATGCCCGACTTGGGGACCGTGGTCAAAGACTTTCGGGCGGCCGGCATCAACGTACCCATTTATGGCGGCGACAGTTTTAACGACCCGGCCCTGGTCGGCCTGCTGGGCGCAACGCTCGGCAATGGCATCACCTGGGTCTCGCAAGGCTTTGCCAGCGAAGATGCCGCACCGGGCTTTAACGACTTCAATACCGCCTACAAGGCCAAATTCGGCCAAGATGTCACAGACCCGACAGCGCTCTCGGGCTATGACGCCGTGATGGTGATTGCCCAGTCGTTGCGCAATGCGGGCGGTACAGACGGTGCCAGCCTGGCCAAATATATGGAGGTCACGAGCTTTCAAGGCCTGACCGGCACGATCAGCTGGTCGGACGCTGCCAGCGGGCATGTGCCCAGCAAAACGACGGCGCTGGTTAAGATGGAGTCTGGCCAGTCGGCCTTTGTCAGCTGGATCGACCCAGGCGCCCCGTCTCAGCCCTAAGGCCGACCCTCGGCGCCTCGGCGCAGAGGCCAAGGCAACCGCCTGGCGGCAAACGCCGACGCACCCCGAGTACGTGCCCAGAGTTAAAAAAGCTGACAAAAAGCCTTGACTTCAGCCGTGTTTTTATTATGCTTAACTAACTTGCTGGCCACTTATGGCGCTGCTGCGAAAGCGTTACAAGTGTTAAAAGGGAATCAGGTGCGATGCCTGAACAGTCCTGCTGTCGTAATGACGGAGCTTATCCAAGTGCTCGCGCAACCACTGGGCAAGAAAGCCTGGGAAGGTTTGGAGAAGCAAAGATGTCTGAGTCGAAAGACCTGCCAGTAAGACGGGCGTTAGCGCCTGGTTATCAAAGCCTCACAGGACCTGAGGGCTTTGTCTGTGGTAGCGATTGTTGACATCACCGTTCATGCGGAGAAACGTCTAGCTCGTTATTGTATGCAAAGGCCCCGATCTTGTGATCGGGGCCTTTTTTTGTGGTGTAGGTGGCGGATGCGGCGCAGAAAGCGCGGATGAATGTGGCAAATGGCAGCTTTTAAAACGGCTTTGATCATACCTCTGGCCTTCTTGCTGGACTGGGTTATCGGCGACCCGCAAAACCCCTTTCACCCGATGCGCCTGATTGGCAAGGGTATTGCGGCGGGCACCAAAGCCTTTAAGAAGGCCCAGCAAAAGCAGCCCTGGGCACCTGCGCTGCAGTTTGTTGGCGGTGCCTTGCTGACGGTCGTCACGGTCGGGCTGGCCTTTGCGGTCACGGCCGTGGTCATCTGGGCGCTCTATCTGGCCAACTTCTGGCTTGGCCTTTTGGTCGAAGCCGTGATCTGCTACTTCTTGATTGCCGCCCACTCCCTCAAAAAAGAGAGCCAGGCGGTCTATCGCACCCTGACTGAAGGCAGCCTTGAGCAGGCCCGCCACCAGCTTTCGATGATCGTCGGCCGCGACACCGAGTCTTTAAGCGGCCCGGCGATCGTCCGCGCCACGGTCGAGACGGTGGCCGAGAATGTCTCGGACGGCGTCATCGCCCCCTTGATCTATATCGCTATCGGCGGCGCGCCCCTGGGCATGGCCTACAAGGCCGTCAATACGCTGGACTCGATGATCGGCTACCGCAATGCCGACTACGAGTATTTTGGCAAGTTCGCCGCCCGCCTCGACGATGTCGTCAACTTCATACCGGCGCGCTTCTCGGCCTTGCTGATGATCTTGGCCAGCGCCTTTGTGGGGGCAGACAGCAAGGGGGCGCGGCGGGTCTTCGCACGCGACCGCTACAAGCACAAAAGCATCAATTCGGCGCAGACCGAGTCGGTCTGTGCAGGCGCCCTGGGCCTTTGTTTGGGCGGCGACAGCTATTACCATGGCCAGCTCGTCTCTAAGCCGACGATCGGCGATGGCGACCCCGAGCCAGGGCCCGAGCAGATTTTAGCCGCCAATCGGCTGATGTACGCCACTGCGGTCATCGCCGTGGTCGTGTTGGTTGCCCTGATCGTGGCCGCGGCCTTGGCCTGGAGGTCCTTTCATGTATGAGTACAGACATGGCGGCAACGTCGGCTTTGCGGCCGGCCAAGAAAAGCTGGTCGACCTCTCGGCCAACATCAACCCCTTGGGCATGCCCCGGGGCGTGCGCACGGCCATCATCCACGATATTCCCAAATGCGAGGCCTACCCGGACAGCTTGAACCGCGAGCTGCGCACGCAGATCGGCCTCTTTGAGGCGGTCGACCCCGATTGGCTGTTCTGCGGCAACGGCGCCTCAGACATCATCTTCCGCCTGCCGCGTGCCGTCCAGGCCAAAAAGGTGCTGGTCACAGCCCCGGCTTTCTCTGACTACCTGCGCTCCTGCCAGTCTTACGGCGCCCAGCTGATCGAGCACCGGCTGACTTTAGAAAAGGGCTTTAGGGTCGACGACGGCCTCATCGCCGCCGTCCGGCACGAAAGGCCGTCGCTGGTCTTTCTCTGCAACCCCAACAACCCGACCGGCGTG
>WRFC01000146.1 GCA_009779015.1 Coriobacteriia bacterium
AAGGGCAAAAAGCGGGTGAGCACGATGGCCAGCAGGCCGTAGCGGTCGAGCAGGGCCTGGGTCTTGGCGATGCGGGCGGGCGTGAGGGCCTTGACGCGGCCCGAGTTGATGATGGCCTGGCCGGCCTTGCGGCCGATTAAGTAGTTAGAGGTGTTGCCCACGATGGCCGCGATGATCAGCGAGACGATGAGCACGACGATGTTTAGGCCGCCGCCGGCGGTGGCAAAGGTGGCCGCTGCGAAGATCAGCGAGTCGCCGGGCAGAAAGGGCGTGACGACCAGCCCGGTCTCGGCGAAGATGATGATGAAGAGTGGCAGGTAGACCCAGATGGGGCCGAGGTCGGTGATCCAATTAGCAATGAAGGTGCGCGGGTCGCGGAGCAGCTCTATGAAGAAATCGATGACTGGCATGTTGCCCTTCTGGCTTGTTTGGCCAATGGCCACGTCTAGGTCAGGCTGCTCGAGCAGGCACGCAAAAAGGCAGCCCAGACGCACACCAGGGACCCCTTATGGCTGCTTCCGTCAAGACCTGACCAGGTTCAGGGCATGATGCCGTCTGGACTAGCACCTATTATCGCACAAACAGTATTTGTCAGGATTCAAAAGGCACAGAGAAAAGCGGCGTCTGTTCATCTTCGTGCATCAAGATCACCGTCTCTGTCAGAATGTCGACGTATTGATACGACTTTCTTTCGATACTGCCCCGTTTGCGTTGAACTTCCATGACGAATAACTGGGGATGCGCCTCTGTGACGACACCCTCATATTCCGCGATTTTTGACCGCCCGAGGTTTGCCCGAACCTTGAGACCACAGCCTTTGCAGGCGGTTAATGTCTCTTTGATTGTCAGCAGGGAATTGAGTCTGATTTGAGTCTCGGTCTGCGCCTCGGCCTGCACTTCAACATCCATTTAATAACATCCTTCGTAGGTAACATTAGGAGTCATTATAGCACGATAAAGCAGGGAGGGCACGGCCTCATCACAGGAAAATGCAGGTCAGCGGTCAAAACGTTGATTAATCTGCATAAATGCGCGGGCTAGCTCAAGGAACTCGATTGGGTCTAGGCTCTCTGCCCGGCGCGTCGGGTCGATCTGCGCCGCTTGGAGCAGGGTGTCGGCGAGGTTGCCGGCCGGGCCGTCGGCGAGGTTGCCGGCCGGGCCGTCGGCGAGGTTGCCGGCCGGGCCGCCGGCCAGGTTGCCGGCCCGGTTGTCGGCCAGGTTGTCGGCCGAGCCGCCGGCGAGGGTGCGCGCTTTGAGGCCAGAGCGCAGCGAGTTGCGGATGGTCTTGCGGCGTTCGGCGAAGGCAGCATCGACGACGAGGAAGCAAGCGGTGCGGAGGGCTTCGGAGATGGGTGCGGACGGGGCGGCGGGGGCGGGGGCGGCCGGGGCGGCCGGGGCGGGGGCGGGCGGGGCGACGGTGGCGGCCGGGGCTAGAGCGGCGGCTGGGGCGGACGGGGCGGTCGGGGCGGGGGCGGCCGGGGCCGTCCGGCGCTCGAGACGGACGACCGTTGAATCGACACGCGGGGGCGGCAGAAAGTTCGTGCGCGCCACAAAAAAGCTGCCCTGGACGCTGGCCAGCAGTGCCAGCTTGACCGTGTAGGCGCCATAGCTCTTGCTGCCCGGCTTGGCCATGATGCGCTCGGCCACCTCTTTCTGCACCATCACGGTGGCCTCGGTCAACCCCGCAAAGCAGACAAAATACTCCAAGACCAGCGTCGCCGCCAGACCGTATGGCAAGTTGGCCACGACTTTGAACTGGTCGGGCAGGTCGAGGGCGTTGGTCTTTAAGGCGTCTTGCATGACAAACCCAAAGCGGCCGGGGTGGTCTTGGGCCAGCTGCCCCAGGCAGGGGGCCAGGCTGGCGTCGGCCTCGATGGCCAAGACGTTTGCGCCCGCGCCTAAAAGGGCACGGCTGAGTGTGCCGATGCCCGGGCCGATCTCGACGACCTGCTCGCCGGCCGAGAGGCCGGCCAGGCGGAGGATCTTGCCGACCGTGCCATCATCGACCAGAAAGTGCTGGCCCAGCGACTTTTTGGTATAGAGCCCCCATTCCTCAAGGCAGGCGATGGTGGCCGAGGGCGATGCTAGTGGAGAATAGCGCGGCACAGGCTGCCCTGGATCTCAGCCGGGGCTTTAACCGGTCGCCCCGGCCGGTCCGGAGGCCGGTCCAGAGCCCCCCTCGGTTGCCGGGGCCTCTTCGGGGCCGGCCGCTTTGTCACCCTCGGGTGCCCCACCCCCTGCCCCGGCATCCCCAGGACCTGCGGCCCCGGGACCGGCGGCCTGTTTACCCCGCCGGATGAGGTCAGAGTACTGGTGGTCGATCTCTTCTTTGGCGGCGTACGCCCGCGAGTTGGCGTCGATCTTGGCGGCTGCCGGGCCGCGCCCGCGGTGGCGCGCCTCTGGCTCGGGCTGGCGCTGGCTGATACCGCTGTTGGCCAGGCCGGCGTCGCCGCTGACCAACAGCGGGTTGGGCGTTAGCTCGGCCATGGCCATGGCCTCGGCCTCGGCCTCGGCATAAGCGGCCGCCTCTGGGCTGTCTGGGTTGTTTGGGTCTTCTAAAGCGGCTTGGGCAAGGTCATCGCCGACGGTATTGAGCTGCTCCATCTCGCTCTTTAAGACCGCTAACTGGTCGGCCAGGCCCTGGGCCTCTTGCTGTTTGACGACATAGCGGGCAAAGGCCCCGCTGGCCGAGAGGGCACGCTGCTCGAACTCGAGCTGTTGCGCCAGAATGCGCCGGCGGCGCAAGAGGTCAGATGCCGCATACTGGCTGGGGTCGTCGTCCTCGGGGTATTTTGGCCTGTCCTTGGGGTGTAAGAAGCCGACGAAGTCGTGCACCTTCTCAAGGCTGAACCCGGCTACATTAAAGGACGAGCGCGTGATGCCGATGAGGGGGGCGTAACCGTGGTCGTCTCCCCCGGCACCGATGATATAAAGCTGCGCAGGACGTTTGGGGGCCGGCTTGTGGCCGAGCAGGTAGCGTTTTGTGAAGTAGGGCTGAAAGCGGTCCATCAGCGCCTTGAACTGGGCGGTCGGGCCGGCAAAGTAGATGGGGGCGACGATGCCGACCGCATCGACCCGGTCGAGGATGTCTTTGAGCTCGAGGTAGTCGTCTACCGGGTGCCCGTCTTTTTTGCGTTTGGCCAAGATGCAGACACCGGTCTTCTCGCACGAGCCGCAACCGATGCATGGGTCGATATGCTTTTCGCAGAGATAGAAGTGCTGGGTCCGTGCCCCGGCCTTGCGGGCGCCCTGCTCTAAGAGCCCAATCAGCGCCACCGAGGCGCGGCGGCGGGGCGAGCCCGAGATAAAGAGGATATCGGGCGCCTGGTCGGCCGGCGGCTCAGCGGGCGGCGCGGATGCGGGCGACCCG
>WRFC01000147.1 GCA_009779015.1 Coriobacteriia bacterium
CAAGGGCAAGGGCAAGCGCAAGGGCAAGCTTTGGCTTTTGCTGGCCGCCATGGGGCCAGGCATCATCGCCGAGCTGGCGGGCAACGACGCCGGCGGCATCTCGACCTTCTCGGTCGCGGGGTCGACCTATGGCTACGCCGTGCTTTGGGCTGTGCCCATCGCCATGATCTTTCTGATGCTCGTCCAAGAGAGCGCCGCGCGCATGGGCGCCCAGACCGGCAAAGGCTTTGCCGCGCTGATCAGAGAGCGTTTTGGCGTGCGCTGGACGACTTTTGCCATGCTGGCTTTGCTGGTCGCCAATTTTGGCACGACGATCAGCGAGTTCGCTGGTATTGCCGCCGGGACCGAGCTTTTTGGCATCAGCAAATACATCGGGGTGCCCATCGCCGGCATCGCCGTCTGGGCGCTTTTGATGGTCGGATCCTACCGGCGCACCGAGAAGATCTTCATGATCATCAGCCTGGTCTTTTTGAGCTACGTGGTCGCTGTCTTTTTTGTCAAGCCAGACTGGGGCCAGGTCGCCTCGGGCACTTTGATCCCCCACTTCGTCTGGGACCAGAATTATATCGCCCTGATCATCTCGATCATCGGCACAACGGTCGCCCCCTGGATGATCTTCTTTGGCCAGAGCAATGTGGTAGAGAAGGGCACGTCGGTCAAAGACATGTTTTACCAGAGGGCCGATGTCTTCTCGGGCGCGGTCGTGGCCTGCCTCGTGGTCTGGTTCATCATCATTACGACTGGGACGGTGCTGTATCCGCAAGGGGCGGTCGTCACAGATGCCGAAAGCGCCGCTAATGCCCTGGCGCCTTTGGTCGGGCCTTATGCCAAGCTGCTCTTTGGGGCGGGCTTTGTCGGCGCCTCTTTCTTAGCCGCCTGCGTCTTGCCGATGACCAGCTCTTATGCGGTTTGCGAGGCCTTTGGCTGGGAGCGCGGGACTGGCCACAGTTGGTCAGAGGCACCGGTTTTCAAAGGCATCATCACTTTTGTGATCGCTATTGCCTGCATCGTTGTCTTGGTCCCGAATGTCAACTTGCTCAGCCTGATGTTAACGGCCCAGTTCGTCAACGGCGTCTTATTGCCGATCTTGTTGATCTTCCTCGTAATCATCATCAACAGCCACCATTTTATGGGGCGCGTGCGCAACGGCCGCTTTGCCAATGTCTTGAGTTTTTTGACCATTGGCATCATCATCGCTTTGACGGTCGTCTTGCTGGTCATGCAGGTGCTGGGTATCGGCTGACCGGCTGGCCGGGTCGCCGCCGAGCTGGGTAGCCGGGCCGCCGCCGGGCCGCCGCCGGGCTGGTTAGCCGGGTCGCCGCCGGGCTAGTTAGGCGGGTCGCCGGTCATCAGCCGGCTTGCCGCCTGACGCCAGAACCGCAACCTGCCTTTATTAGCTCAGCGCTGGCTCTCGCTCGAGCGCCTTGCCCGCCGCCTCTTGAGGCCGGTGATCGACCCCAAGATGGCCACAATGATGCTGATGATGATCGAAGCCAAAAGGGCGTTCCAAAAACTATTGATGTAGAGGTTGGTGCCAAACAGGCTATTGCCCACCCATTCGGCCAAATAAAGCATGCCGGTATTGACGACCAGGGCAAAGAGCCCCAGCGTGATGATCGTGATGGGCAGCGTCAGCACCTTTAAGATAGGCCTGATAAAACCATTGATGATAGCCAAGATGGCGGCAAAGACCACTGTCGGAAGCAGTTGGTCGCTGCCCAGAATACCGGGCGCATCCAAGCTGGCGCCGCCTGCGGCAAAGCCGACCCCCGGCACCAGGTAGAAGGCGATTGCTACCGCAATGGCTGTAATGATCCAGATACCGATAGCCCGTCCCATTTTCAACGCCTCCTGTCTTTCATAGCCCGCCCGATGGCGGCAGTCCGCCCGGTCGCGGCAGCCCGCCCGATGGCGGCAGCCCGCCCCAGCCTTACCCGGCCAGCAGCCGCTCGGCCGCCGCGATGCGCAAGCACAAACACAAAAGCTCGCTGGCCAGGCCAAGCTCCTCTAGGCCAGGATAGCTGGGCGCGATGCGGATGCTCGAGTCCGCCGGGTCGTTCTTGTACGGCCAGGTCGCACCGGCCGGCGTCAAAGACACCCCGGCCTCTTTGGCCAGCTGCACAGCACGCTTGGCCGTCTGCGGCATAGCCTCGACCGAAATAAAATAACCACCCTGGGGAGAAGCCCAGGTCGCAATCTCCAGTCCCGCCAGCTCGCGCTCCAACGTCTCTAAAACGACCGCGAACTTGGGTGCCAAAATGCCGGCCAAGCGCGCCATTTGCACATGCACGCCAGCAGCCGCCTGGCCTTTGCCCCCGCCCAAGGCCTCGGCCCAACGCACATGGCGCAGCTGGTTGACCTTGTCAGGGCCAATCGTCTGCAGGCTCATGATCTGTTCGACCTCGGCCAGATTGGCCTCGGAGCTGGCCAAGGCGGCAACACCGCCGCCCGCAAAACTGACCTTTGAGGTCGAGGCAAACATCAGCCAGATATCCGGGCTGCCGGCCGCGTCACAGGCCTCTTTGATGTTCAGCAGGCTGTCGCCGTGCCCCGGGTAAAGGTCGTGCACCGCATAAGCGTTATCCCAATAGATGCGAAAATCGGGCGCCGCCGGGCGCAGGGCCGCAAAGCGCCTGACCACCGCGTCCGAATAAGTGATGCCCTGGGGGTTCGAGTACTTGGGCACGCACCAGACGCCCTTGACGCTGGCGTCGCTATTCACCAAACGCTCGATCTCGTCCATGTCTGGCCCGTCGGCCAGCATCGCCACCGGTTGGTTGATGATGCCAAAGGCCTCGGTAACGGCAAAATGGCGGTCATAACCGGGAGAAGGGCAAAGGAACTTGCAACCTTCCTGCCGACACCAGGGCTCGCTGCCCCGCACGCCAAAGCTCACAGAGCGGGCAACACTGTCAAACATCATGGTCAACGAGGAGTTGCCGCCCGCGATGACATTGGCGGCCGGTACGCCCAAGAGCTCGCCAAACAGCGACCGCGCCTCGGGGATCCCGCGCAGCTGGCCATAGTTGCGGCAATCCTCGCCGTCGGCATCCAGCAGTATGTCGTTTGCGCCCAGGGTGTCCATGATGCCCATAGTCAGATCGAGCTGTTCGGGCGAAGGCTTTCCGCGTGCCATGTTCAGCTTCAGGCCACGGCCCTTGAAGTCCTCAAAGGCCGCCCGCAGGCTGGCCAGCTCGGCCTTCAGTTGTTCAGCTGACATCTCAGAATAACGCATCATCAAACCTCTCAGTTGATTGCTCTATCGCTCGCTCGTGCGCCGTGCCCCGCTGCGTCTTGCCGCACGCGGCCGCACGCTACCGTGCACTGCCGCGCACGCTGCCACACGTTGCCGCGC
>WRFC01000148.1 GCA_009779015.1 Coriobacteriia bacterium
GAGCCGCCTGAGCTGCTGGTGTCGCCGGTGGCGCCGGTGGCACCCGAACTGGTGCTGCCACAAGCGGCCAAGGCGAGCACCAATGCGGACAGGCAGAGCAGAGATACAATAACAGCAAGAGCCCTACGCATTTCTCCCCCTTGGGTTTGGCCGCATACTTGGCGGCTGATTGGCGATGGTGGTTAATTATTGTAACAGCCAGCCGCATGCCTTTCAGCGTGACTCGCCGCTCAGACCGCTGCCCGCCACCCGCCACCCGCTGCCCGCACCCGCTGCATCTTCTGAAAAATTCCGATCACAAATCTGAAAATCTCTGAAAACTCAAAAAATTTCAAATACGAACCGCAATTTTTGCTACAATACCCACAGAACATCTAGCCTTATTTACAGGAGAAACCATGATCAGCCGCCCGCTCTATGAAAATAAGCTCATCGGCGCTCAGAACCCAGAGGTAGTCAAGGTACTGACAGGGGTCCGCCGCTGTGGAAAGTCCTCGCTTCTCAGGCTTCTGGGCGACCACCTAATCAACAGTGGCGTGCCTAAAAACAATATCATCTCGATCAATTTTGAGTATCCTACCCTCAACGATCTTCAAACGGCGGCAAATTTTTATGAGTATGTTAAACAGCGGCTGCCGCAAAGCGGCCCCGCCTTTTTGTTTGTCGATGAAGTCCAGGAGCTGGAAGCCTGGGCAAAAGTGATCAATGGCATCCGTGCCGAGTTTGAAGTAGACATCTTTGTCACGGGGTCAAACTCTCGGATGTTTGCCGGTGAGCATATGACGTATTTATCTGGACGCTATATTCCGATCGAAGTATACCCGCTCTCACTTGCCGAGTACTCGGTCTTCAAAGGCAATGTGAGCCCAGTAACCAGTGGGAAAGAAAGCATAACTGCCAGTACTACCAGCGAGCATGAAGGCCTCTACACCGAGTACGTCAGGCTAGGCGCTTTTCCGGCGGTCGCACTGGCTCGAGATACCGATTTTGCGCAGTCGATCCTCGACGGCCTTTACGATTCGGTCTATAGCCGCGACATTCTGCTGCGTGGCAAGATCAAAAACGAGGCCGCATTCCTGCGGGTTGCCAGCTTTGTCTTTGAGAACATCGGTAGCCAGATATCAGCTCATGCGGTCGCCAATACGTTAAAAAGTACCGGCCACAAGATCAGCAGCGAGACGGTGGACAACTATCTGGGCCTGATGGGCAATGCTTTTCTCATCTACCCCTGTGCCTGTTACGACATACGCGGCAAAGAGCGTCTTCGCACCAACGGCAAATACTACGTTGTAGATCCCGGGCTGCGCAACCGCGTTTTGGGCTTTCGCTCAAGCAACCATGGCCACGTCGCAGAGAATATGGTATTTTTGGAATTGAAACGCCGGGGGTTTGAGGTCAACGTCGGGCGTATCGCAAACACCGAGCTCGATTTCATCGCCCAATCCCATGAGCAGCGCTTCTACATCCAGGTCAGCGAGACGGTCCTTGACCCGGCGGTGCTAGAGCGAGAGACCGCCCCTTTCAGAAAGCTCAACGATGGCTACCCGCGCGTGCTGATCACAAAAGACCGGGCAGACTACTCGGTCGAGGGCGTTCGTCATCTTAACTTCTACGATTTTCTTTTTGGCTGCGGGCTCTGAAGGGCTATGCCAAAAAGCTGGCCACGAAATACTGGCCGAGAATCTGGCGGAGAAGGAGGGATTCGAACCCTCGAGGCGTTTTTGGCGCCTACACGATTTCCAATCGTGCGCCCTCGGCCGGACTAGGCGACTTCTCCGCGTCAGTGGGATAAGCACCGCATCAACGTGGGCAAGACGCCATCTGAACGCCTGCTGCCTGCTGCCTGCCGTCCGCCGATGCTGGCTCAAAAAGGTGACGTGGTGGGCCGTGAGGGGATCGAACCCGCGACCTTAGGATTAAAAGTCCTCTGCTCTACCGACTGAGCTAACGGCCCGTAATCACCGAATTATGAATTATAAAACAAAACGGCCAAGAATTACGGCGGCGTGCGAGTTCGGTGTTACGACACCGGAGTTCGACTGGCGCGGCCCGCTTGTCATTTGGCCAGCGACCCGCTCCAGATCTGGAGAAGCCGCTGCTTCCAGGCTTCAACACTTGAATGTATTACACGGCCTATAAAATGCGATCGAACAGCCTGAAGCGCGAATGTGCGTTGTGCAGCCATACAGTAATCTGCATTCTCTGGCTTAAGCAGCTCTTCGTCTGCCATCCAGATTGCCTCACGATGAAAACCGATGGCCTCCAAGGCACGGTTCAGCAACTGCACAAAGTCGTCGTAATCGCCGTCTGTGCGGTAGACAAAGGTTGCCGTATCGGCCACCGCAAACTCCACAGTCGCATATTGCTTATCGGGAGAAGGGACGATCATCCAAAAAGTGCCCGCGTCGGGCCTTGGCCCCGGGCTGCCGGCCGCGTCGGCTGGCTTGTTGCCGGCCGCGTCGCTGCCGTCAGTTGCGTCGCCTGCGCCTCCGCCGCCAGCAGAGCCCGCGCCGCCTGCACCCACGCCATCCGCAGAGCGCCCGCCCTCAGCTACCGCCTCGGCCTGGCGAAAGCCAATGTAGACCTGCTCGGTGCCGCTCAGCCCTTTCAGCGCCGCAAAGTAGTCGGCCGCCCGGGTCGCCGCTAGGCTCTTCTCCCAAGCCGCCACAAAAGATGGCGCAATGGCCTCTAGCTGCGCGTATGAAGCGGCTGCGCCCTGGGGCAGAAGCTTGGCGATCTGGGCCGCCTGTACGGCTGTCAAGCTGGGGTCGAGCTGGCTCACGACTGCCAACGACTCTTCGCGCAGGGCCCGCAAGCGCTCTTCGACCAGCGCTGCAAAACCGTCGGTGTCATAGCCCAGCTTGGCGTAACTGTAGCGCTCGGTGGCGCCAATCCGCAAGGTCAGCGAAAAGTCGCCCTTCTCTAGACCATCCAAAAAACAAAGCGGCACACGGCGTGCACCGAGGTCAGGCGGCAGGCTGACAACACAATTCGAGAAGATGTATATAGGAACCTTGGCGGCCGCCATGCCCGCCGCGCCCATGCCCGCGCCCGCGCCCGCGCCGCCGCCCGCCAGCCCGTCGACAACCGTAACATCGCCGCAAGCGGCCAACAAGGGCTTCTCCCGCACGAACAACGAGCGCAAAACGGCCTGGTTATAGCTTGCGCAGAGGGCGTCATAAAACGGCTGGCACCAGTTTCCCAGCCGCGCAAAGCTAAACTCGCCGTCCGCGCTCGAAACGATGACGCAATAGTCGCGCAGTGCCAGGGCAGAGATGCGGATAAAAGCGATCTCCACGGC
>WRFC01000149.1 GCA_009779015.1 Coriobacteriia bacterium
CCAGACCTCGCCAGTGGCGGCACAGGCCCTGATGGCAATACCGGGCTTGACGGCCAGCAACCATACTTCGGCGACCCGCAAACCGGTGCCCCAGATGACGGCCTGCAGGCGCGCCTCGAAGCCGACATCAGCCCGGGCATCCACATCGAAGACTTTCGGCCCCAGGCCAACGTCATCGCTAACCCGGCTGCCTCAGAGCAGCAGGCATTTTCTTTGGACGGCCAAGAACAACAGCAGGACAGCTCTACCGCTGAGAATACAGAAACAGCTGTTACGGGTAACGACAGCCAGCCAAGAGAGGATGGACAGGATTGATGGATACAGAGAAGATCGAGGCCGGCGTACGTATGATTCTCGAGGGCGTTGGCGAGGACATCACGCGCGAAGGCTTACTTGACACACCGTCCCGGGTAGCCCGCATGTACGAAGAGCTTTTCTCCGGACTAGGCCAAGATCCATCGGTGTTTTTTGATAAGAGCTTTGCCGAGCAGCACCGCGAGCTCGTTTTGCTCAAAGACATCCCGCTCTATTCAGTCTGCGAGCATCATCTGGTGCCTTTCCATGGCGTCGCGCATGTCGGCTATGTCCCTGGCACCGAGGGGCGCATCTGCGGGCTTTCCAAGCTAGCCCGCCTGGTTGACCTCTATGCCCATCGCCCGCAGGTCCAAGAGCGCTTGACCACCCAGGTTGCCGACACGCTTGTCCGCTACCTCGAGCCCCGTGGCGTCATCGTCGTCATTGAGGCCGAGCATCTCTGCATGTCGATGCGCGGCATCCGTAAGCCTGGCTCCAAGACCCTGACCTCGGCCGTCCGCGGGTGCTTCCAAGTCTCGCAAAAGACCCGCGAAGAGGCCTTCTCGCTGATCTTCGGAAACTGAACCGAAAATACTGTGTGCGCAAAGAGCACCCAAATAGCTGAATATTGGCAGGTCACCGGCCTGACGCTTTCGCTCCAGCGTCCTCTGGTCATGGGCATCTTAAACGTCACCCCCGACTCTTTTTATGACGGCGGCATCCATACTAATGCGGCCAGCGCCTTAGAGCACGCCTATCAAATGGTGGCCGAGGGCGCCGACATCATCGATGTCGGAGGCGAATCAACGCGCCCCGGGGCGGGCGAGATCACTGAAGAAGAAGAGCTCGAGCGCATTCTTCCGGTGATCAGCACCTTGGCCAACGACGGGGTGGTTGTCTCTGTCGACACACGGCACGCCAGCGTGGCTGCCGCCTGTCTTGACGGCGGGGCAGTCATAGTCAACGACGTCTCGGGTTTTCGAGATGCGGCGATGATCAAGACAGTGGCCGCGAGCGAAGCTGGTTGCATAATTATGCATATGCAGGGTGAGCCAAGGAATATGCAAAAAAACCCAAAATATGATGACGTTGTGGCCGAGGTCTCGGCCTACCTGCTGGCCCAGGCTGCCCGTCTCGAGGCAGCGGGAGTAGAGCCTGCGCGCATCTGTATCGATCCCGGCCCGGGCTTTGGCAAGGCCTATGAGCATAACCTCGCGCTTCTTCAAGCAACCGAGCACCTGGCCACCCTGGGCTACCCGCTAAGCGCGGCTTTTTCGCGAAAGTCGTTTCTCGGGCGGCTTGCAGATGCCGAGCTGGCCGCAGACCGGCTCACGGCATCGGTCTTTGTGAGCATTTGGGCGGCCGCCCACGGTGCCCGCATCTTGCGCGTGCATGATGTGGCCGAGACGGTCGAGGTCCTCCGTCTGCTGGTGGCCGTTGAGGGCTGGTGACCTGACCCAGCCAAACGGTTTCAGAGGGGTCAAAACTGACTGTTTTCGGGGTTTCTCAATCATACAATTATTACAAAATAAAAATTATTTGTTATATAAATAATTAGGATAATAGCGACAATTTTCGGATAAATATGCTTGTGTTGGAGTTTCTGCCAAAAACATATTGACTTTTTTTTGCCCAAAGGTTACCTTGCTAAATGAGATTTCACAGCTGGTGGTGGTGGACGAATCAAACAACTGATTTGCAAGCTTGAAATGTTTCAAGCAACACAGGCTTAAGCCCATTTAGCTCAGGGTCTCCACTCCTCAGGCTGTATCGCCGCCCCCTGATACAGCCTGAGGAAGAGGGACCAGAAAACCCCGCTCTTTGCAGCGGGGCTTTTTCATTCCCGCATGGCCAGGCTGCCCAAAAGCCCGACGCCTCGGCAATCTTGCTGTATCATCAAAACAGTCAAAAAGGCCTGGCTGCCCCCTGCATCAACCGGGCCCCATGCGCCAACCGAGCCAGAGTATAAGAAAAAGGTCACTGCCTGATGCCAGAACTGCCCGAAGTCGAAGTCATCTGCCGGGGGCTCAGACAAGCCCTCGTCGGCCAGACGATCAGCTCCGTCGATGTCCTCGTGGCACGGAGCTTTCCAGCCTACAACGAGCAGGCCGTTGGCCTGTTGCCCGGCTGCCGGGTGACCGGCGTCAAAAGGCGGGGCAAGCTCGCGATCTTAGAGCTAAAAGACCCTTCTGGTCAAGACTGGTGCCTGCTCGTGCACCTACGCATGACCGGCCAGTTGATCTACCGTGCCAATCTGGCCGCCAGCAGCGGCCCGGCAGAAGGCCCGGCCGACGCCCCGGCCGACGCCCCAGAGCAGCCCAGTGCAGGCGGCTTTGCAGGCGGCTACCCCTCTCAATCCCTGGTCGGCGCGCTTCCGGACAAGAGCACGCGTGTGGTCATCGGCTTCGAAGACCAGTCCCGCCTCTTCTTTAACGACCAGCGCAAGTTCGGCTACTTTAAACTGATTCTGGCCAGCGGGCTCGAACACGAAGAGTTCGTCTCTAAACTCGGCCCCGAGCCCTTGGACCCCGGGTTCGATTGGCGGCTCTTGCGCTCACGCCTGCAGCCGGCCGGCCGCCAAAAGCCGGGGCAGGGCCAGCGGGCCTCAGAAGCCAGTATCAAGGCCAAGCTCCTCGACCAACAAGTGATCGCCGGCGTCGGCAACATCTATGCCGACGAGAGCCTCTTTGCCGCGCGCCTCGACCCGCGCCGTCCGGCCTCCTCGCTGACCGTGCCCGAGCTCAAGAGGCTGGCCGAGGCGCTTTGCGAGCGCCTCCAGCGCTCTATCGACGACGGCGGCTCAACCGCCCGCAACTATGTCGATGCCCTGGGCCTGCGCGGAGAGTTCCTCGACCTGCATGCCCAAGTCTACGGCCGGGGCGGCCAAAGCTGCCCCCGCTGCGGCCAGACCCTCCAAAAAACCCGCGTAGCCGGCCGCGGCACCGTCTACTGCCCCAAATGCCAACACTGACCACCCGACTTAATGGCCCCTGGC
>WRFC01000150.1 GCA_009779015.1 Coriobacteriia bacterium
ACCGTGTAGACCTTGCCCGCGCCTTCAAGTATCTCTTCGACCTGGTCGGTCGTGATGGCGTCCAGCCCGCAGCCAAAGCTGTTCAGCTGTATCAGGTCCAGGTCGTCGCGCAGCGTGCAGAGCTTGGCCGCCGCGTAGAGGCGCGAGTGAAACATCCACTGGTCGACGACGCGCAGCGGCCGCTCGGGCTTGATGACGTGCGAGACACTGTCCTCGGTCAGCACGGCCAGGCCAAAACCGGCCAACAGCTCGGGTATGGCGTGGTTGATCTCGGGGTCGAGGTGATATGGCCGGCCGGCCAGCACGATCCCGTGCGTGCCCGTCTCTTCCATCCAGGCCAGCGTCTCTTCTCCCTTTGTACGGATGTCTGATTTAAACAGCTCGTCCTCGGCCCAGGCGGCGTCGGTGGCGGCCGCCACCTCGGCCTTGCTGGGCGCCTGCCCCTTGGTGTGCGGGTGCGTCTTGTAAAAGCTGCGCAGCTCTTCAAAAGCGCGCTGGACAAAGCGGTCGCGGTCGTCATAAGGCAAAAAGGGGTTCAAAAAGGCCGGTGCGCCGGGCGCTTTGAGCTCCTCGACGTTCAGCTTGATGACCTCGGGGTAGCTGACCACGACCGGGCAGTTGTAGTGGTTGTTGGCGTTGGCATCCTCGCGCCGCTCGTAGCGGATGCAGGGCATCCAAATGGCGTCGATGGCGCGCTCGGGGCGCAGCAGGTCCATGATGTGGCCGTGGCAAAGCTTGCCTGGGTAACAGACGCTCTCAGAGGGCATCGACTCGATGCCGGCCTCGTAGGTCGATTTGCGGGTCTCCTCTGAAAGCACGGTGGCAAACCCCAAAACCTTAAAGAAAGTGAACCAAAACGGGTAGTTCTCGTACATGTTCAAAACGCGCGGCAAGCCGATAGTCGCCCGCTTGGCCGCGGCCGGCGCCAGCGGCACATAGGGCGCATCGGCGCGACCCTCAAAAAGGCGCGCATATTTGAACGAGAAGAGATTGGGCAGCCCCGAGGTGTCGACGCGCGAGCCGGCGCCCTTCTCGCAGCGGTTGCCGGTCACAAAGCGCCGGGTGCGGCCGCTGGCCGGGTCCTTGCCAAAGCTCGAGACCGTGAGCAGGCAGGCGTTGGAGCAGTGTTTGCAGCGCAGCGTCTTGACGGCCGGGTCGAGCCCGGCCAGCTCAGCGGGCTTGAGCAGGGTCGAGGTCCGGCGCGCCGCTGCAGGCCGACCAGCCGGCGCAGCGGCCGGCGCCGCCTCAGACAGCGTTGATGCTGGCGACGGTGTTGCGGCTGGCATCGAAGTCGGGGTTGTTACTGGTGTTGGCATTTGCGATGTACCTGTCCCTTGCTAATAGTGCGGCGCCGTAGGCGCCCATGTTTCCGGCAATGTCGGGGCGCACGGCCGCGTGCCCCGAAAGCAGCTCAAAGGCGCGCAGCACGGCGTCGTTTAAAAAAGTCCCGCCCTGGACGATGACATGCTCGCCCACGTCGCGCGGGTCGCGGATCTTGATGACCTTGAACAGCGCGTTCTTGATTACCGAGTACGACAGCCCGGCCGAGATGTCGCCGACCGTGGCCCCCTCTTTTTGCGCCTGCTTGACCCGCGAGTTCATAAACACCGTGCAGCGGCTGCCCAGGTCAACGGGGTTCTCAGCCTCTACGGCGGCCTGGGCAAAACTGGCCACGTCGATGTTCATCGAGACCGCAAAGCTCTCGATAAACGACCCGCAGCCCGAAGAGCAGGCCTCGTTCAGCATGATGTGCTCGATGACGCCATCCTTGATGCGCAGGCATTTCATATCCTGCCCACCGATATCCAAAATAAAATCAACATCGGGCAGCAGCTCGCTGGCGCCCCGCAGGTGGGCGATCGTCTCGATCTCGCCCGAGTCGGCCTGCAGCGCCTCAAGCAGCAGCCCCTCGCCGTAACCCGTGACCGTGACGTGCCCCAGCTCAACCAGTGGCTGCCCGGCCTGATCAGCGGGCAGGCTGGCATAAAGCTCGGCCAGCACCCGTTTGGCAGTGCCCAGCACGTCTCCCTTATTATTAGTGTAGTGGCTCCAGAGAAGCCGGCCGTCGGCGTCGATGAGCGCGGCCTTGAAGGTCGTCGATCCGGCGTCGATGCCCAAAAAGGCCGGGCCGCGGTGTTCGCCCAGCGCCGCTTTGGGCACCGTGGCCTGGGCATGCCGGTCCTTAAAGTCCTGGTAATCAGCAGCATCAGCAAAAAGGGGAGACAAGCGTACGACCTCGCTGCCCTGGGTGGCGCCGAGCGCCTCGAGGCGTCGGGCAATCTCGGCCAGGCTCATTGGCTCGCCCGGGGCACCGGCGATGGCGGCCCCGCAGGCCACAAAGAGATGGGCGTTTTGGGGATGTATGACCTGCTCGGGGGTCAGCTTGAGGGTATTGATAAAACTCTGGCGGAGCTCGGGCAGGTATTCGAGCGGGCCGCCCAAAAAGGCGATGTGCCCGCGGATCGGCCGCCCGCAGGCCAGGCCCGAGATAGTCTGGGTGACGACGCTCTGAAAGATCGAGGCGGCGATGTCCTCACGCTTGGCGCCCTCGTTGAGCAGTGGCTGCACGTCGGTCTTGGCAAAGACGCCGCAGCGCGAGGCAATCGGGTAGATGATCGTGGCGGCGGCGGCCAGTCTGTTTAGCCCGGCCGCGTCGGTGTTCAAGAGGCTGGCCATCTGGTCGATAAAGCTGCCCGTGCCACCGGCGCAGGTGCCGTTCATGCGCTGCTCGATGCCTGAGTCAAAGTAGATGATCTTGGCGTCTTCGCCGCCTAGCTCGATGGCCACGTCGGTCTGGGGGATGAGCGCGCCAACGGCAGTCTTTGAGGCGATCACCTCTTGGACGAAGTCGAGCCCCAACCATTGGGCAAGCAAGAGCCCGCCGCTGCCGGTGATGGCCACTGTCAGCGGCTGGTCGCCCATGGCGGCCTGGGCGTTGCCAATCAGCTCGCTGATCGTCGCCCGAATGTCGGTGTGGTGGCGCTGGTACTCAGAGTAGACGACCTTTTGGCCAGCGTCTAAAATGGCCAGCTTGACCGTGGTCGAGCCGACGTCGATACCCAGATTGAGGGGTGCGCTCATCTCTTCTCCCCCTGTAGTTTAATGGGGTCGCCGGGCTTTAAGAACATGATCGAGAGCATGATCCGCGCCATCGTGTGGGAGTCTTCGGGCATGCCGCGCTCGAGCCAGTGTTGGATCAGGCCAAGCAGGGCGGCGGCGTAGTAGGCGATGTAGTACTCGGTCAGCGGGCTGGGGTCGCGCGTGTAT
>WRFC01000151.1 GCA_009779015.1 Coriobacteriia bacterium
AAGATGCCGTGCGGGATAATCGGCTGCCGACGGCGCTCGAACTGCTCGTCAAAGACGCGCTGCAAGACGATCACCGAGACCAGGCCGATGGGGACGTTGATGAAGAAGATCCAGTGCCACGAGAGCACCGCGATGAGCATGCCGCCGAGGAACGGCCCGACCAGGCTGGCGATGCCCCAGACCACGCTGAGGGCGCCTTGCACCTTGCCGCGCTGGTCGAGCGGAAAGGTGTCGCCGACGATCGTTGACGGCACCGTAAAGATCGCTCCGGCGCCGATGCCCTGCAAGACGCGGAAGGCGATGAGCATATGCATGCTCTGCGAGAGGCCGCACGAGGCGCTGCCGATGATGAAGATAAGGATGCCGATGATCAGCATGCGCTTGCGCCCAAAGAGGTCGCAGAGCTTGCCAAAGATGGGCGTTGAGACCGCGCTGGCAAAAAGATAAGCCGAGAAGACCCAGCTGATCAGGTCAAACCCCGAGAGGTCCTTGGCGATGGTCGGGATAGCCAGCGTGACGATGGTGCCCTCGACGGCGGCCAAGAACATGGCCAGGGCCAAGGCCAGGATCAGGAGGTTCTTGGAGCGTGCCGTCATGTAGGCCCGGGTTGAGGGTCGGGTTGAGGGTCGGGTTGAGGGCCGGGCTGAGGGCCGGGCTGAGGGCCGGGTTGAGGCCCGACAGGCTGGTGGCCGGTTCGTGTCATGCAGGAGACCCGGTCTTCTCCCCTTGTGGTTCTTGGACGGCTTTTAGGCCTTGGGGATCGAGGATAAAGTAATCAAGTGACTTGCGGAGAAAACCGCTGCCGCCGCCGTGGCCGCCGTGGTGGCCGCCGGGGTGGCCGGAGCCGCCGCCGTGGCCGCCGCCGGCGTGGTGGCGATAGTAGCTGAAGACGCTGGTGGGGCTTTTTTTGCGGGCGAGCTCGATGATGAAGTTGATGATGAAGAGCACGACGAGCATGAAGGTGGCTATCAGGGGGCCGCGGGCGGCCGCAATGGGGACCGGCGAGCGCTGCATGTAGAGGGCGTTGAGTTGCCAGCCGGGGTTCTCGTGGGCGATTACCGAGTGCGCAAAGATGGCGTTGATGACGGCGGCGTAGATGAGCAGGGCGGCTCCGCAGACGAGGATGTTGAAGATGTGTTTGAGGTAGGGCGTAAAGAAGCGCGAGCTGACCGCGAAGGTAAAGAGGCCGAGGAGCAGGCTGTGCGTGAGGATCGAGCGGAATTGCACGAAGCCGAAGAAAAAGCTGCTGGGTGAGTAGAAGTTGGGGTCTACCAGCACAAAGACGCCGCCCAAGAAGGCGCCCCAGATGGCAAAGGGCTTGAGGAAGCGGACGACTTTGGGGCCGCAGAAGGCGACCAGCTGGATGACCATGATGATGTCGCAGAAGTAGATGGGCAGGTCGGTAGAGAGGTCGGCGTTGAGCATGAAGCCGTAGTTGGTAAAGACCCGGTAAGGGATGATTGAGAGGTCGAGCAGCATGATGGCGATGGCCAGCGTGCGGATGACGTTGAGTTTGAAGCGGGTGGTGCGGGCCCGCACGAGCAGGCCGCCAAGCAGCGCGATGACGACCATCGCGACATTGAACATCAGAAGTTTAATGTCAGTTACAACCATTTTGAACGCGTCCCCAAGTCTCAACAATCCGCCAGGTCTGAACAAGCCCCTAAGTCTCAACATTCCCCCAATGCGTTTAATCAGTCAGTTTACCCGACTAGCTGATAAATGCAAGGCGTTACTACTTATATAATAAGGACAAGTTAATGCGGGGGCGGCATTGGTCTGACAGGTGTGTTTGAAGGCTGGTGTGGTAATGCTTGCGAACATGTCGCTTGGGGCAAGGCAGATCTTTTACGGCAACATCCTGATGGTTGTCTGCTGCGTGTTTTACCTGGCCTGGTGGCTTTTGGCCTTTCGCCCAGTGGATCCGATCAAAGGGGTGCAAAGCGGCTGGCTTTTGATACCAGCGGCGCTGGCCGGCGTGGCGGCCATGGTCCTGATCATCTGGGGCATCACGGCGGCCGGGGGCGCCGGGGGCATCACGGCCAGCGGGGGCGCCGGGGGCATCACGGCGGCCGGGGACGCCGGGGGCATCACGGCGGCCGGGTCCAAGCAGGCCCTTCTCCCCAACTATGCTTTTATCATCGGCGGCATTGTTTTATACATCATCTTGGCCATCGTCACGGTCGTCGTGTTCAAGCGCCAGATGACCTCTGAGCTGCTTTTGTTTGTGCTCTGGAGCGCCCTGGCACTTGCCCAAACGAACACGCTCTATGGCAGCCGACTGTTCTCAGGCGCGCTGGCCGTTGCGCTGGCGGTGCTGATTTTGGCTGTTTTGGCCGTTAGCCTGGTCTGCTACGTGCTGTTTTACCGCCTGGGAGGGCAGGCGGCGTTTATCGACGGGATGATCCCGTTGGCGCTGGTGGGGCTGGCGATGGCGGCGATGGCGGTCTGCATGGTTGTTTGTACGGTACGGTAATTGATTAGAAGAGAGGCTTTTTATGGAACTCGATCAGGCACTGCGGCTGCGCCAATCGACACGCAGCTTTACGAGCGAGCCGATTACTGCGGCCGAGCTGCAAGAGCTGCTGGTCGCAGCCCAGTCGGCGCCGCTGGCGCTGGGCGACCACGCAACCACCCAGATCACGGTGGTGCAGAGCCCAGGCACGTTGGCGGTGATTAAAAAGGCCTGCGAGATGCACTCGGCCAAGACCGGTGCGGTGCGCGACCCCTATTATGGCGCGCCGTTGGTCATCTTTGTCTCGGCCACCGATATCTCAGACGACCACATCGAATACAGCAACGCCGCCTGCATCATCGAGAACATCATCTTGCAAGCAGCCGCACTGGGTTTGGGCAGCGTCTATATCTGGGGCTGCTTGCGCAAACTGCGCGCCAACCCAGAGGCGCTGGCCAGGCTCGATCTGCCAGAGGGCTACGAGGTCCTGTCGGCGGTCGCGGTCGGGCACGCGGCTGAGCCGTTGGCAGAACGCGAGCCCACAACGCGGGTGGCCGTGAAGCTGGTCTAAGGGGGCTCACAGGGCGCTGGCAGAAGGCGGACTCGCATCGCGAGCCCGGCTCGGGTGCGCTCATCGAGGTAACTCGCCGCTCTGCGGCTCAGACAGACCTCGATAAGCGAACGCACCCCAGCCGGGCTCATGCTCGTGGGCCTTCTGCCATCGCCCTGCTCGCCAAGTC
>WRFC01000152.1 GCA_009779015.1 Coriobacteriia bacterium
GCACTCTTGAGGGTTGATCACTGCACGCTTCATCGATACCGCCGTTTCTGGTTTTCAAACAATGATAGCATTGGGCCGCCTGTTACGATGCCTGTTCGGCGCGATGCTGCGCCGACCCGTTCTGTTCGAGGCAGTCAGCGGAGAAGCCCGGCCAGTCGCCCGCTTTGACCCTCAAGCTCACCGGTTGGACAGTACGTCGCGGTAGACGGCCTCGAGCTCGTCGATGTAATGCGTCATCGAGTAATGGCCAAGCGCGTACTGGGCGACCTCGGACCTGTGCTCGGGCGAGCTTGTGATGACGCCCAGCTCTTTTATGATGGCGGCGGCGATGGCCTCTGGGCCGCAGTCGGCCAGCGTGCCGACCTCGTTGGTCACAAAATCGACCAGCCCGCCCTGGTTGGTGGCCACCACCGGCAGGCCGCAGGCCATGGCCTCCAGGGCGACCAGGCCAAAGGGCTCGTTGCGCGAGGGCACGACAAAGACGTCGGACGCACTATATAAAGCGCGCAGTTCGGCTTGGCTGCGGTGCCCGATAAAGTAGGTCGAGCGCAGGCCCAGGTCCTGGGCGAGCTGCCGCAGGTTGGCGTCCTCGTCGCCTGACCCGGCGATCACGGTGACGATCGCGCGGGCGGCGGGCGCGGCGGGCGCGGACGCGGCGGGCGGCCTCGACCCCGGCTCCGACTCCGGCCCCGACTCCGCCCCTGCGGACGCGGGCGCCCCCGACCCCTCATAGAGCGCGGCCGCCCGTAGCAGCACGTCCACACCCTTAAAGCCCGTCAGCTTGCCGGCAAACAGCACGGTCTTTTCTCCCGCATAAGGTACGCCATAGCTGGCTAGCAGGGTTGGGCGATCAACCGGTTGGGGGTAGAAGATGTCATTGTTGTAGCCGTTCGAGAGCAGCTTTGTCTTGGCCGCAATCTGCGGAAAGGCGGCCAGCGTGGCTTCGTGGTTGTTCTTTGAGATCGTGATGATGCGGTTGGCACCTGCGGCCGCCTGGTCGGCAAATGGCTTGAATTGCGGCCATTTTTGGCAGCCCATGAGGTCGGTCCCGTGCGCCGTAATGATGTTGGGCACGTTGCGTTTGGCGGCCAGGTACGATAACAGCCAGATGTGCTGGGAGTGGATGATGTCGGGCTTAAATGACTCGATGGCCTGGCCAATGGCCTGGTCAAAGGACGCCAGGTAGGCGCGCAGCTGCTCTTGGCTGAGGTCGGCAAAGGTCATCGCGCTGCGCGGGTGCGTCGTAAAGCAGGGAAAGTTGAAGGGCAAGGCGTCGGCGCGGCAGCCGTTGAAGAACACGGGCAGGCATTGCAGCCCGGTCGGCCGGTCGGGCTCAAGGTTCTCGGGAAAGACGGCGCAGACCGCGTGGCCCTTTTTCAGCAGGTACGCGGCCACATCGCGCGTATACGTGCCGCTGCCCGAGCCCTCCAGCGGAAAGTGGTTTATGAGCAAGACCCTCATGCCAGCGCGCCTCCGATCGTGTCAAATGGTTAACCGTACGCACAAGTTTAGCGGAGTGGCCGAGACAGTCAAACCGCAGCGGCCGAGCGGCGGCGGCAGCGGCGACCGAGCGGTGGCAGCAGCAGCGCACGGCGGCGTGGGCGGCGTGGGCCAATCAGCCAGCCTTGGCCAACAATCTTAGACAAATCTTAGAACGCGCTTCTCCAGATCTGCGATTTTTGCTTATAGCCTAGGTAATGTGGAGAAGAGAGGAGGCGTGATGCAAGCACGAGGTTATACAAGGTGGCACCCGAAGAAGCGCGGGCGGCTGGCCGTTACCATTTTGGGCTGCCTGTTGGCCCTGGTCTTGCTGGCCGGCCACTTTGTGTTGGCCTATGGCCTGCCCAGCGCGAGGGCGCTCTCGGCCGACAGCGCCGACTCGTCTGGGAGCTTGCCTGTTTTGGCCACCGGGCTGCAGCCCTTGACGAACGCCGGTGCGTTTGATCTGCCTGTTCAGGTGGCAAAAACCACCGATACCGGCTTTTTACAGCTGGTCAATGCCAGTCATCCCCTGAGCTCCCAGTCGGTGCCACCCCGGCTGGTTACGGCCTGGCCGACTGTGCTGGCCTCCGATCACTCGACCCTGCTGCAGTCCACAGCCCTACAGGCGTTCTCGGGGCTTTTTCAGGCAGCCGCCGATGCCCAGGTGGGCGGGCTCAGCGTGAATAGTGGGTACCGTGATTATGCCGCCCAAGAGCTGGTCTATGAGCAAACGACAAACAAGTCTTACGTCCAATTGCCGGGTCAAAGCGAGCATCAGACCGGGTTGGCCGCAGATATCGAGATCTGCGATGCTGGCCAGAGCAGCGGCATCTCAGCGGCCGCCGAGCAGTGGCTGGTCGGGCATTCCTGGCGCTACGGCCTGATCCTCCGCTACCCGGCCGGCAAGCAGGGCATCACGCAAATCGCCTACGAGCCCTGGCATTTCCGCTATATCGGCGAGCCGCACGCCTGGTACTGCTGGGAGCACGGCCTCTGCCTCGAGGAGTACCTGGACTACCTGCAAGACAGCGGCGGCTATCAGGTCACGCTGGGTGCAACGACATACTATGTCTATTATGAGGCCGCCCAGAATGGGATACTATACATGCCCCGCAGCCTGGATTACGAGGTCTCAAGCGATGGCTGCGGCGGCTATATCGTAACAGCGTGGGAGTGATGGCATGAGCATATCGGCTTGGAGGCGATGACGTGGGGCAGCAAAACCAAGAAAAAGAATGCGCGGAGAAGCAATACACGGTCCTCGTCTGCGACGATGACGAGGATATCCGCTCGGCGCTCCAGATCTACCTGCATCAGGCCGGGTACCAGGTCGTTCAGGCCGCCGATGGCCAAGAGGCGGTGACGGCCATCCAGGCCGCCGACCCGCCGGTCCACCTGGTTTTGCTTGACGTCATGATGCCCGAGTTGGACGGCATCCAGACCATCGCCAAGATCCGCGAGACCAGCAACCTGCCGGTCCTTTTCCTCAGCGCCAAGTCCGAAGACACCGATCGCATCCTTGGCCTGAACATGGGCGGCGACGACTATATTACCAAGCCCTTCAATCCGGTCGAGCTCCTCGCCCGTGTCCAGGCGGCGCTGCGGCGCTATGCCCGCTTGGGCGGGCTGGCGGAGCCGTCTGAGGTAGTGGCATCTACCCTGGCCGGGCCGACCATCCCCGACGGGCTGACCGCCCCTGGCGC
>WRFC01000153.1 GCA_009779015.1 Coriobacteriia bacterium
GCGGCGCCCCACGCATAAGTGGATGGCCCTGGCCATCACCTCGATCGGCACCTTCTTCGCCGGCCTCACGGTGGCCAGCCTGAACCTCGCCGCGCCCATTTTGGCCAGCGATTTCAGCATCACGATGGACCAGGTGCAATGGCTCTTGACCGTCTACCTGATCGCTGTCTGCTCGACCATGCTCTTGCTCGGGCGCATCGGCGACCGCATCGGCAGCCACCGCATCTACATCGCCGGCCTCGTCGTCTTTGTCGTCGGGTCGGCCCTCTGCGGCTTTTGCGACAGCTTTCTGCCGCTCTTGGCCTGCCGCTTTGTCCAAGGCCTGGGCTCGGCCATGATGATGGCCACCGGCATGGCCCTGATCGCCACGATCTTCCCGCCCCAGCAACGCGGCATGGCCATCGGCATCTCGGTGCTGGTCGTCGGCCTCGGCAACGCCAGCGGCCCGGCCATCGGCGGCCTCGTCTTGGCCTTCTTCAGCTGGCAGACGATCTTCTTCTTGAACATCCCCTTTATCATCATCGCCCTGGCCTTGGCCATCCCGCTTTTGCGCTCCCCCGTGCCGCCCCAAAAAACCGAGCACCGGCTCGATACCCGCGGTGCTATCCTCCTCTTTGTGCTGCTCACACTACTCATCACAGGCATCAGCGGCGGCTTTGCCAACTCCCAGTGGTTCCTCATCCCGGGTGTCATCATGATCCCCCTCTTCATCCTCTTCGAGCGCCGCCAGCCCTCCGCCCTGCTAGACTTTGGGCTTCTCAAGAACCGCCGCTTCGCACTCGGTAACCTGATCACCTTCTTCAGCTACACCTCGAGCATGATCATCACTTTCCAGCTGCCCTTCTTCCTCGAGGACGTCTGGGCGATGCCGGTCGAGAACGCCGGCCTCTTGCTCATGGTCTCGGCCCTCTGCATGGGCATCTCGGCGCCGCTGGCCGGCGTCATCTCGGATCGCGTGGGCGCCATGCGGGTGATGCCAGTCGCCCTCGTCGTCATGATCTGCGGCCAGGTCCTCGCCCTCTTTTTGACCCTCACGCCCACCTTTGCGCTCTTCATCCCGATCATGATCCTCACGGGCACGGGCATGGGCCTGATCAACACGCCCAACAACTCCGAGATCATGGCCGCCGCCGGACACCGCCTCTCGGGCTACGCCAGCGGCTTTGTCGGAACCAACCGCAACCTCGCCTTCACGCTGGCCACCTCGATCTCGGCCGGCCTCTTTGTAGTGCTGGTCGGGCTTTATGCCCACGGGGCCGAGGCGCCGCCCCTGAGCACACACGTCTTAGCCCTGCGCAGCGTCATCGGCCTGGCTATCTTGCTAGCCGTAGTCTCGCTTATAATCTGCCTCTACCTGGCGCACCTCCAAGGCAAAGACAAAAGCCCAGAAGGTGGAGAAGAGCAAGGCCACGGGCCCGCGCCCGACGACAGGCCTGCGCACTCCCCCGCCGATGCGCACGCCGATGCTGCGGCGGGCGCTTCTCTGAATGCCCTGCTGAACGCCCCCGCAAACCCGGCGCTCGGCCAACCAGAAAGCCCCAGGTAAGGCCATGTCCGACAACCAATATAACTTGCGTTGCGTCTCTTGGAACGTCAACGGCCTGCGCGCAACACTGAAAAAAGAGGGCTTTTACCCGGCCTTTGAGACGCTCGATGCCGATATCTTTGCCATCCAGGAGACCAAGCTCCAAGAAGGCCAGGTAACGCTAGAGCTGCCCGCCGGCTATCATCAGGTCTGGAGCTCGGCCGAGCGTAAAGGCTATGCCGGCACGGCCGTCTTCTCGCGCCTCGAGCCACTGCAGGTCGTCCACACATTGGGACTGGGCGGCCAACCAGCTGGAGCGGGCGGGCCAGCGGCCACAGTCGTCGGGGCGGCGGCCGCCGCAGACGCGGCGGTGGCGGCATCAACAGGCCCGGCTATCGGCCAGGCCCTGGACACCAGCATCCTCGACCGCGAGGGACGCCTCTGCGCACTGGAGTTCGCAGATTTCTGGTTCATCAACTGCTATACGCCCAACTCCCAAGACGGCCTGGCGCGCATCGACCTGCGCCTGGCCTGGGGACAGGCCTTCAGCCGTTTTTGCACAGGCCTGGCCCAAGACAAGCCCGTCATCATCTGCGGCGACCTGAACGTCGCCCATCAAGAGATCGACCTCAAAAACCCCAAGACCAACCGCGGCAACGCCGGCTTTTCGGACGAGGAGCGCGCCGACTTCCAAGGCTTGCTAGACGCCGGCTTTATCGACAGCTTTCGCCACCTCTACCCCGAGGCGCGCGACGCCTACTCGTGGTGGACCTTCAGGGCCAATGCCCGCGCCCGCAATATCGGTTGGCGGATCGACTACTTCTTGGTCTCAAAAAGCCTCGGCGGCCAGATCCGCGAGGCGGCCATCTGGCCAGAGTTCATGGGCTCCGACCACTGCCCCGTCAGCATCGACCTCTTGATCTGAGTATCCGTCGGCCTTCTCCCCCATTCTTCTGCCGCTCTTTTTGGGCAAGGCGTGCAGATGACGCTTTTGATGCCCGGTCGCAAAACCAGGCAAAATCGCCTCGTCCCTTTTGCCCGCTAGGCCTTTTTGTTTGCTCAGGCGGGTGCCGGTCGCGCCAGAATCAGCCGGGCTGCCCGGGCGCCTTGTCTTTGTCAAAGCGTGGGGGCAGGGCGCCGGACAAGCCGGCCTCGGCCTCGCGCAAGAGCACGGGCACGTCTAGCCCCTGCGGGCAGAGGTCGCGGCATTGGCCGCATTCGGTGCAACGGTCGACGCCCTGGCCGTGCGCCACGAAGTGGCTTTGGTAGTAGAGGCGGTCGCTGATGATCGCCCCTTTTGAGATGGTCGAGTTGTTGTAGATGGCAAAAATGTCGGGGATGGCCACGTCTTCGGGGCAGGGCTGGCAGTAGCCGCAGGCCGTGCAGGCCACGGCGGCCTGGGTGGCAAAGGCGGCCTGGATGTGGGCGATCAGCTCTTGGTCGGCCTCGCTCATGACGCCGCTGGCGGTCTGTTCGAAGATGCGCAGGCTGTCTTGCAGTTGCTCCATGCTCGATGCCCCGTTCAAGATAACCGTGGCCTCGGGCTTGTCGTAGAGCCAGCGGAAGCACCACTCGACGAGCGAGCGCTTTTGGGGGTAGGCGGCCAGCAGGGCGGCGACCGCAGGCGGTGCGTTTTGGATGATCGTGCCGCCGCGCAA
>WRFC01000154.1 GCA_009779015.1 Coriobacteriia bacterium
CAGGTGTTTTCTTGCATTTCTCCCGACTCTATTTTATAAAGCTGTGCAGGCTCTTCATCAAGACAAAGGCCAGCACCGAGTTGATAGCCACTTTGATCAGGTTAAAGGGGAGAAGGATAGGCACGATCATGGCCACCACAGAAGAGAGGGGCGCCGCTGTATAGATCGGTGTGATCAGCAGGTTCATGGCCAAGGCCAAGACGATAGACAACAGGCTCGATATCACAAAGCCGAGGATCAGTGCCAGGTTGCCATTGATCAGGCGCTTTTGGTTTTTTGCGCTGGCCTCAAAGGCCGAGACCATCCGCGAGTTTTTGAACTCGCCGAGCTTGGACCTGCCCAGCCCCCGGCTGGCGCGGTAAATCAACGAGACGGGCACCACATAGCCGATGATCACGACCGTGTTGACGATCGCCCCCCAGTAATTGCCCGATAGCAAGGCGTGGACCCAGGCGCTGATGATGCCGATCAGGCAGCCCGCACCTGGCCCGTAGGCCAGGCCGCCCAACACGGCCGGAACGTTGGAAGCGTCATATTTGAGAAAAGGCGCGGCCGGCATGATTGAAGGCTCAATAAAACTGAGGATGATGCCGATTGCGGTCAAGAGCGCCATAGTCGCCAGCTGCCGTGCTCCCCAGCGGCTTGTTCGGTATTGCGCCTGGCCTTTCTCCATGCTGCACACTCGCTATCTTTGTTATTTATGGATTGCCGAATCAATGCTCAATATTATGTATCATATTATAACAGTATAAGAAACGCCAAAAGACATCGCAAATCCGAGGAAAGGAACTCCGTTGTCAGAATCAGCAGATGCAAAAGCCCTGGTCGGTATCATAGTCGGCTCCGAGTCGGACCGTGAGGTCATAAACGGGGCAATCGAGCAGCTTTCCGAGTTTGGTGTGGCCTCTGAGTTCGTGGTGGCCAGCGCCCATCGTATGCCAAACCGTGTCCACGAATGGGCCGGCTCGGCTGCCGACCGCGGCCTTCAGGTGATCATCGCCGGCGCTGGCAAAGCGGCGCATCTGGCCGGCGTGGTCGCTGCCTATACCCCTCTGCCGGTGATCGCCGTGCCGATGCGCACGAGCGACCTGGGCGGCCTCGACTCGCTGCTCTCGATGGTCCAGATGCCGACCGGCGTGCCGGTTGCCACCGTTGCCATCAACGGCGCCAAAAACGCCGCCATTCTGGCCACACAGATACTGGGGACCGCCGACCCCCGCTATCGGCAGGTCATAGTGGACTACAAGCAAAAGATGGCCAACGCCTAACCAGTCCGAGCGCACCTCAGTAATTCAAAGGGGAGTCAGCAAAATGCGACCAAAACCATCACGTAAACTGAATAAACGCATCACCCGCGTCTGGCGTCTGAGCGCCGCTATCAACGTTATTCTCTGGGCGGGCATACCGACCATCGTGCTTCTCTTGATAGCAGTCTTGATAGCCGGCTCTGGCAACTTAACAAGTGGAGAAAAGACGGCGGTCAGCGTCCTCTACATCATCTTCGCCATCTGCGCACTGGTCTTTCTCGCCCTCTTGGTAGTCTTTGTCGTGATCGTCCCCAAGATCCGCTGGATCCAATGGAGCTTTGAGATCTATGAAGAAGAGATCGACATCCACAAGGGCATCTTCTGGCACAAGCGCATCATCATCCCGCTGGTGCGCGTGCAAAACATCGATACCCGGCAAGGGCCGCTGCTGCGCATGATGGGGCTCTCTTCGTTTACCGTCGCAACAGCTGCGGGCGAGCATGAGATACCCGGGCTTGAGACTGCTGAGGCCGATGCCCTGCGCGACCGGGTGGCTATTTTGGCCAGAATCGCGCAAGAAGATGTCTGAGCAGCCCAGCGGCCAAATGCCGCCATCCCAGCCGGCGCCGCCCCAGCCCGTGCCATCCCAGCCGGCACCGCCCCAGCCGGCACCGCCGCAGTCAGCCGTGCCGCCGCAGGCAGCCGCGCCGCCCCAGCCTGCGCCGCCGCTGCAGCCCCAGCCTGCGCCGCCACTGCAGCCTGCCGCACCGCCGCCGCCCCAGCCTGCGCCGCCGCAGTACGCACCCCAGGCCGCCCCGTCGCAACCGCAACCCGTCGCGCCGCCGTCGCAGCCTGCCAGCCAGGCCCAGATCACTGACGCCTTAAACGCCCAAGGCGGCGTGGCCGAAGGCATGCACCGCATCCATCCGGCCTATATCGTCCTTAACTCGCTGCAGGCCCTGCTCGTGGTCGTGATCATCGCAATCAGCTCGCTGGCGCCGATGATCTCCAGCGTTTCTGCCGGGGACATCGGCGTCTCTATCGGCGCCATCGCCATTACGGCCGTCGCCTTGTTGCTCTTGCTGGCGGCCATCGTCGGCTTTGGCATCTTTTACTATCTGCGCTTCAGTTGGGGGCTCTCAGAGTCCGAGGTCTGTATCAACTCGGGCATCATCTTTAAAAAACAGGTACGCATCCCCTTCCAAAAGGTCCAGTCCATCGACTTTCAGGCCAGGGTGATCGAGCGCATCGTCGGCATCGTGCGCCTGAAGATCGAGACGGCCGGCGGCGTCAGCAACCGCGCCGTGGGCATTCCAGCGCTCAAGCTGAACCAGGCCGAGGCCTTGCGTGCCGAGGTCTTCCGCCGCAAGCAGCAGGCCAGCGCCCTCGAAAACGCCAACATCCAGGCCATGATCAACGCCCGCCGCAATCAGCCGGCCGCTGCCCTAGACGGGGCATCTGGCGCAACAATCACGCCCCGCTTCGACCCCCAGACCGGCGCCCCCCTGCCCGCGCCCGCACCCGCGTCGGCGGCCTTCACGCCGCGCTTCGACCCCCAGACCGGCGCCCCCCTGCCCGCGCCCGCACCCGCGTCGGCGGCCTTCACGCCGCGCTTCGACCCCCAGACCGGCGCCCCCCTGCCCGCAGCCTTTCCGCCGCCGACAGCCCCCGCCCCCGCAGCCTTTGCCCCGCCCGCACCAGGCGCCCCCTTTGCCCCGCCCGTCCAATCGTCAGCCGACACCATCGTCGGCGGCCTAGGCGAGCTCTCCTCGCAAATGCGCGGCGTCTTTGCCGGCAGCTACGACGAAAACGCGCCCATCGAGTACGAATACGGCCTGCGCGCCCGCGAGCTCTTCTTGGCCGGCCTCTCCAGCGACCAGAACATCCTCGGCATGGTCGTCATCTTCTTTGCCCTGAC
>WRFC01000155.1 GCA_009779015.1 Coriobacteriia bacterium
AAGAAGGTCTGGTAATGCTGCTGGGCCAAGATCGTGGTGGGCGCCAAAAGCATCACCTGGCGGCCGCCCTGGATAGCCTTGAAGGCGGCGCGCAGGGCCACCTCGGTCTTGCCAAAGCCAACATCGCCGCAGATCAGGCGGTCCATCGGCTTGGCCGACTCCATGTCGGCCTTGACGTCGGCGATGGCGGCCAGCTGGTCGGGCGTCTCTTCGTAGGGAAAGCCCTGCTCCATCTCGTATTGCATATCGTTGTCTGGCCCATAGCTGAGCCCCCGGCTGATGGCGCGCCGCGAATAGAGGTCGACCAGGTCAAAGGCCAGCTGCTTGGCCGACTTGCGCGCCTTTTGGGTAGCGCGCGACCAGTCCGAGGTGTTCAGGCGGGTCAGCCGGGGCGCCCGGCCGGCCGGGCCAATGTAGCGCGTGATGCGGTCGATCTGCTCGACCGGTATAAACAGCTTGTCGCCCTCGGCGTACTCCAGCTGCAGGTAGTCGCGCTCGACGCCGACCACCTCTTGGCGGATGAACTGGCGAAAATAGGCGATGCCAAAGACCTCGTGCACCACGTAGTCGCCCGGCTTGTAAGGAAAGCTGAGGTCGGTGGGGTCGGTGTACTTGGGGGTGCGGCCGCCCGCGCCACCCGTGCCGCCCGCGCCGCGCCCGCGCGCCCGCCGCGCCACCGCAGAGGCCGAGTTGTCCTCTAACCCCAGCAGCGCCAACTTGGCCTGGGGCAGAATCAGCGAGGTGGGCAGCGCCAGCCCACACAAGAGCGCGGCGCCCGGCAGAAGGCGCCCCTTGGTAAACGAGACGTGGGCGTCGCTCAGGGCCAGCTCTTGGGCTTGGCTAAGGCGATGGTCCGCAATGCAGGCCGCCACCAGGTAACCGTCTTTGAGCAAGACCGCCGCGTTCTCGGCCAACAGCTCCGGCGTGCCCTTGATGGCCGGATGTTTGACCTCTAGGCGCATGTCCAGCCCACTGCTGGCGGCGATCAGGCCAAGCACCGTAAGCCGCTGCTGGCGGCCAAAATCCAGCTCGCCAGGCGCCACAAACAGCCCCGCCAGCAGGCGCTCGGCCCGCTTGGGCACGGCAATATGGCGCCCCAGCGATGCGCGCAGCTCCTCGTAATAACGCGCCGCATCGTCAAACAGGCTGCGCGGCTCAATGGCCACGACCAGGGCATCGGCACCCAAGGCGGCCAGCGGCCCGGCACTGTCCGGGTAAAAGAAAGGCAGGTAGAGCTCGCGCTCCGCAAAGTCCTGGTCCTGCTCGATCAACTCCAAATGGTGGCGGTAGTCAGCGGGGAGAAGTTCAAGCTCTTCTCCCTTGTAAGCGTAGAGGGCTTGGAGGGCGCGCTTTTTGGCGGCCGCATCGATCAACAGCTCGCGGGCGGGGCGGATCTGCACGGCCTCGAGGTGGTCGATGGTCTGGCCGGTCGAGACCACGACCCGGCGGATGCGCTCGACCTCCTCGCCAAAGAACTCGATGCGCAGGGCGTAGTTGAGGTCGTTGGGGTAGATGTCTAAAAGGTCGCCGCGCAGTGCGAACTGTCCGGGCGCGCCGACTTTGTCTTCGCGCTGGTAGCCCCAGCTGCCGAAAAGCAGCGCCAGCTGGTCGTAGGGGCAGTCCGGGGGCAGCTCTTGGCCGGCCACCAGACTGATGCCCTGCTGCTTGAAGGCCGAGTTGGGCAGCCGCCGCAGCAGGGCGCGCGCCGAGGCCACGACGATGCGGGGGGCGGGGGGCGCGGTGCCAGACGGGGCGCTCTGGCTCAGGTACTCCAAGGCCTGGGCGCGCTGGGCGGTCTGGCGGGCAACGTCTGGGCCCGGCTCTTGCCCGCGCCAGGGCTCAAAACTATAGAGCGGCAGCTGCTCGACCTGATCGCGCCCCAGCCAAGTCGCCAGCTCGTGCGTGAACTGGGCGGCCGGCTCTTCTCCCGCAATTAAGACGAGTGTCGGCTTCTGTAGCTTTTCAAAGACGCTGGCCACAACAAGTGCGCGTGCCGAAAGCGGAGCGGCCATGACTGCGTCCTGGCCGTTGGTGAGGTTTGCCTGAAGCCTGGCAAAGGCATCTGAAGTAAAAAAGTACTCAGTTATTAGCTTGATGAGAGGGCGTTCTGTCACGCCAAAAACCATCCGATCCCCGAGCCCGTACGGGCCCGCCTGACGATTGTAAAAAACGTTTGCAGGTTAATTTTACCAGTTGCTAGATTTGACACTTATCTATTATTCGAATGCAACTAAAAAATAAAGGCAAAACCATATACTTTTGTGTTACTCTTTTGGTCTTTTTCATGTTATGACTCCTCCAAGTGTAAAAACACTCAAAGAGGTCGGAATGATCAGGTAGATGAACGGAGCTCATTATGGATATGCAAACAAAAAACGGTAAACCAGTTACCGACAAAATGTTGGACGAATGGGCCAACAGCTTTGAATCAGGCGAGTGGCCTGAGGGAAAAACAGTTATTCTTGGGCGCCCCAGGCTGTCGACAGAAGAAGTTCAATCGGTAACTGTTAAGCTGCCGCGATCTAAGGTGCTGGCGCTCGAAGCAAAAGCCGCAGGCTTGGGCTTCAACCGCTCAGAAGCGCTGCGCGCAGCGATTGACGAATTCATAGCCAGCACCTGATTTTTGTCGAGAGCGAAAACTGGTCTCTTCCAAACCGGCACTTTTCGCTCAGTTTTTATTCAGCTGCACTTCGAGTAGCCGCAGTTGCGGCAGATCACACAACCGCCCTCGTGCTCTACCTCTGAGCTGCATTCGGGGCAGAAGGCCTGGTACTGCCCGGGCAGGTCAAGGTAGTCAAACGTCGTGTCCTCGGCATCCATGCGCGCTGCCATCTTGGCCTGAAGCTCGCGCTCGGGCGTGTCCTCAGAATCGAGGTAGCTGGGGTTGGCCGAGTAGTACCCATACTGGCTGGGGCCGGCCGCCCGCTCTTGGACGAGGCTGGCCACACGCTCTTGCCCGGTGCTGGTGGCACTGTCCGCAAACTCTTGCCCGGGGCCGTCGGGCGGCATGACCGGGCGCTTATCCCGGCCGTTCTTTAACAATGGCGTGGGCTCGATGGCGTTGGCCGTCAGCGCCCCGCCCGACCTGATATGGCTGTCGACTTTCATGACCACCTTGGCAATCGCATCTGGGCAGCTGGTGCAGCTCATGCCGTCTTG
>WRFC01000156.1 GCA_009779015.1 Coriobacteriia bacterium
CAGATCGGCCTTGAAGGACGGTTTGTGCACGGGTTTTTCGAGTTCGTGGCACAGATCGGCCTTGAAAGACGGGTTTTGTTGCTGTCTCGTGCGGGCCGGTCTTCTCCCCGTAATAAAAGGCCTTGTAGATTAGGTGCTGAAAATCTGTGAGGCATTTGCAATTTGGTAGATCGGTCTTTCAAGGCCGATCTGTGCCACGAACTCGAAAATCCCGTGCAAAACAGTGCGTAATCGACGAAAAAGGCGAACAAGACAGGTGCCGACGGGCGGAAACGGCGCTTGGGGCAAAACCAGGCAGAAAAAGGCGGGGCGGTTTGTCTGGTTTTGGAGCTCGGCCCCCGCCACCCCCGGCCGCCGCCCACACCAAAGATATAAGTCTCACCGTATAAGATTACGCTTGGTTGACAGGCTGGGTTTTCTCCCCTTTGGTACTTGCATCTGCTACGCGGAATAGTATGATAAAGAACCGTTAGCACTCGGCATCCGAGACTGCTAAAGAAGAATATCGCACTCTGATATGAATACGAGCAAGCAAGAAACAAGCGAGAAGAAAGCTATGAGGAGGTTTTGACACATGAGTTTGAAGCCACTGGGTGATCGCGTCATCGTCAAGCAAGACGAGGCAGAGACCACCACTGCATCCGGGCTGGTCCTGGCCAGCAGTGCTCAAGAAAAACCGCAACGCGGCAAAGTCATCGCCGTTGGAGAGGGCAAGCTGGACGCCAACGGCGTTCTGGTAAAGCCCGAGGTCAAGGTCGGCGACACGGTCATCTACAGCAAATATGGCGGTACCGAGGTCAAATACGGCGACGAGGAGCTGGTCATTTTGCGGGCTGACGACCTCTATGCCATCGTCGAGGGTTAACCGAGGGTTAACCGATCGGCCAATCGATCGGCCCAGCAAGGGCAGACAGATCAACTAACGAAAGGATGAAGCCAAATGGCAAAGAAGATAGATTATAACGAGGCGGCGCGCGGTTCGCTGGCGGCCGGTGTCAGCAAGCTGGCCGAGGCCGTCAAGGTCACGCTTGGTCCCAAGGGCCGCTATGTCGCGCTGGAGCGCACCTATGGCGCACCGCTGATCTCTAACGATGGCGTCACGGTGGCCAAAGAGATCGAGCTCGAGGACAAGGTCGAGAACATGGGCGCCCAGATGGTGCGCGAAGTGGCCGTCAAGACCAACGATGTGGCGGGCGACGGCACCACCACCGCCACGCTGCTGGCCCAGGTGATCGTCAACGAGGGCCTGCGCAATGTCACCGCCGGTGCCAACCCGCTGGCCCTGCGCCGGGGTATCGAAAAAGCCGTTTCGGCTGTCGTCGACGAGATCCGCAACTCCTCGGTGACCGTCCAAGACCAACACCAGATCGCCAACGTCGGCGCCATCTCAGCGGGCGACCAGACCATCGGCGATAAGATCGCCGAGGCCATGCAGGTCGTTGGCAACGACGGCGTAATCACCGTCGAAGAGAGCCAGACCTTCGGCATCGACATCGAGACCGTCGAGGGCATGCAGCTCGAAAAAGGCTACATCTCTCCCTATATGGCCACCGATATGAGCCGCATGGAGGCCGACCTAAAGGACCCCTTCATCCTCATTACATCGCAGAAGATCTCGATGATCCAAGACATTTTGCCGATCCTCGAGGCCGTCATGCAGGCCGGCCGTCCGCTCCTCATCATCTGCGAGGACTTTGAGGGCGAGGCCCTGGCCACGGTGCTCCTTAACCGCCTGCGCGGCACCCTCTCCTGCGTCGCCATCAAGGCCCCCGGCTTTGGCGACCGCCGCAAGCGCATCCTCGAAGACATCGCCATCGTCACGGCGGCCGAGGTCGTCACCGAAGAGCTGGGCATGAAGCTCGACCAGACGACGCTCGACCAGCTTGGCCGGGCCAAGAGCGTGCGCATCACCAAAGACACCACGACAATCGTCGATGGCGCCGGCAAAAAAGAGGATATCGAAGGCCGCGTCCTCCAGATCCGCCAAGAGATCGAGAGCACCGAGTCTGACTTCGACCGCGACAAGCTGCAAGAGCGGATGGCCAAACTGGCCGGCGGCGTGGCCGTCATCAAGGTCGGCGCAGCCACCGAGATCGAGCTCAAAGAGCGCAAGAGCCGCATCGAAGACGCCCTCCAGGCAACGCGCGCGGCCGTTGAAGAAGGCATCGTGGCTGGCGGCGGCGTAGCGCTCGTCGATGCCATCCCCGTCCTCGACAGCATCTCGGTCGACGACGAGGACGAGAAAGTCGGCATCAACATCATCCGCGCCTCGCTCTCGGCCCCGTTGCGCGTCATCGCCGACAACGCCGGCTATGAGGGCTCAGTAGTTGTGGAGAAGGTCAAGTCGCTGCCCAACGGGCACGGCCTCGACTCTGTGACCGGCGAGTATGGCGACATGATCGCCATGGGCGTCATCGACCCCGTCAAGGTGGCCCGCACGGCACTCCAGAACGCGGCCTCTGTCGCTTCGATGATTTTGATCACCGAGGCCACGGTCACCGAGCTTCCCAAAGAGGGGCTCGACCCGGCCCAGATGGCCGGCATGATGGGCGGCGGCGGCGGCGGCGGAATGTATTAAACCGCCCGCCCAGGCACAGCCTGCGGCAAGGCAACACCGCCCGCCCAGGCACACCCTGCGGGCAACGCGGGGCGACAAGCTAGCAATGACCCGGCCAAATTCGGCCGGGTCATTTTTTTTGCAGACAGTTGAGCGGCGGGCACCATGCAGTGCGGCAGCCGGTCGGCTTTTCTCCATCAGCCAACAAGATGGTAAAAAAATGATTTAGTCAAACAAATAAACAGATATACTAAAGAATATTTCTGGTAGGAGTTTCTATCAGACAGCCTTGCCTCTCTTTAAGAGACAGCATTCGGTTTGCTATTGCCAATGGCTGAAGAAGCCGAATTGAGCCAAAGGAGATGAAGTTGAATAAATTAGAATCCCGTGGTCGCGTCAGTGGTGTCAGAGTAGCATTGCTCTTGTCCCTTCTGGCCGCGCTGGTCATGTCAGTTGTGCTGATACCACAGACGTTTGCGGCCACAGTTACCCCAAGTTCGTATTCGACACCAGGTATTCAGTCGGCAATCAATAGTGCGAACGCTGGTGATACGATCAACCTCTCCGGCGCGC
>WRFC01000157.1 GCA_009779015.1 Coriobacteriia bacterium
CCCACTCCTTTTTTAGAATATCATCAGAAAATTTATTTGTCAATACTTCTTACTCTTTACCGCCACTTTTCCAAACCATAAAACCCATAAAAACCTGGAGTTAATGGGTGCAAGTCAATGGGGTGCACGGGGCGTATGATTTTGACTCCTGTCGCTAGGCCGGGCATGTTCTTAACTAGATGCTTGATGTGACGCGGCAGGCACGCAAGAGGGGCGAAAGCAGCATCAATTTACTTTGGGGTTACTATTGAAGATGGCGCCCTAGGGTCTTCTCCCAGGTCTTCTCTAGTTGTGACACCAAGAATCCGTGCAGGGGTTCTAGATCCTCGTCTTTGTCATAGGCCTCAAGCGCAGCGTAGTAGCGGTCTTTATCCTCGTCATAGATGATCAGCGGCGGATGGTTGCGGGCCATCAGGTAATAGTTCATCAAAGTGCGCCCCGTGCGGCCATTGCCGTCAGCAAAGGGGTGGATATATTCAAAACGAGCGTGGAAATACGTAACGGCCCTCATAAGATCAGTGCCCAGATAGCCAGCCAGCTCGGCAAGCAGCTCTTGCAGGTCTTGCTCGACAAATTCCACAGGAGACCCGACTTCTTCTCGACCAGTCACATAGTCGTGCTTTTTGAACTCGCCGGGGCGTTCGCCTTTCTCGATATACCTGCGTTCGTCATAAGTGCCTTGTGATAATGCGGCATGGACCTCTTTGACCAGGTCGATCGTGATCGGTTCTTGGGCAATGATCTTAGACTTGAGCAGCTCGTAACAAAGCTTTTGGTTTTGCAGCTCAAAGAGCGCCCGTGGCGCGCCGGTATAGTTAATGGCCTGGCCGTTCTCGAATATCTCACGGGTATCGTGAAATGTCACGTCAGCGTTCTCGATCTTTGCAGAGTTGTAGGCAAACAAGACCCTGAAGTTGTTTAGGTATGTGTCGATATCGACCGGCGTCTTTATTGCATAACCTTGCCAGAGTTTCAGGGCGTCTTGATATTTTGTCATATCGCCAAGCTTTCTCTATTGCCCGAGAAACCAAACCCGCTTCGGTACCATGCCAAAGTATTATACCCATTGGGTCAGGACGGTTTAGTGATGGCAATGCGGGTGCCTGTTGCCGTTCAGATTCAATGGGGAGAAGGGCGTTGGCATGCCGGATGGCAGCGCCCCCGGCATTTCTCCCATTTCTCCCAAATTGGTTCTTGATCCGCAGGGACGGTGGAAAAAGTCGGAAAAGTTTTTGCCTGAATCTGACAAGAAATCTCGCTTCAAGTATTATTAGGAATGCCATTATTTGCGTCATCATCGGTGATTCGACGCTGCTTCTATATCCTCTCAAGCTGGCAACTCGGACGTACGGGTTGATTTGAGGCCAAAAACATCCGGAACCAGATGTAAACGAAAGAAAGGGCATTGCTTATGCGTATTGGAATCCCTCGGGAGACTAAGGCTGGCGAGACCCGCGTGGCGGCTAGCCCGAAGACCGTCGGGCAGCTGATAAAGCTTGGCTATACGGTCGCAGTCGAGGCCGGTGCGGGGGCTAGCGCCGCGTTTAGGGACAGCGACTTTGCCGAGGCCGGCGCCGAGGTCGTCGCCCGCGAGGCGGCCTGGGCGTGCGAGATCGTGACCAAGATCAACCCGCCCAGCGATGATGAGATCACGCTGATGGGCCGGGGGGCGACGCTGATTTCCATGATGGACGCTCCGCGCTCGCCCGAGCTGCTAACCAAGGTGGCGGCCGGTGGCCTGCGCGTGCTGGCCATGGACTCGGTGCCGCGCATCTCGCGGGCGCAGTCTTTGGATGTTATCTCGTCGATGGCCAACATCGGCGGCTACCGCGCCGTGATCGAGGCCGCAGGCGAGTTCGGGTCGTTTTTTACGGGGCAGGTCACGGCGGCCGGCAAGGTGCCGCCGGCCAAGGTCTTTATCTCGGGCACAGGCGTGGCCGGCCTGGCCGCCATCGGCGTGGCCAACTCGTTGGGCGCGGTCGTCTTTGCCACCGACATCAGGCCCGAGACGGCCGAGCAGGTAGAGTCGATGGGCGCCACCTTCGTGGCCGTCCAGTCCGCCGACCAGCAGCAGAGCTCAGACGGCTACGCCAAAGAGGCCAGCGACGACTATGCGGCGGCGGCGGCGCGCATGTATGCCGCCCAATGCCCCGAGATGGACATCATCGTGACGACGGCGCAGATACCCGGAAAGCCGGCCCCGCGCCTGATTACCGAAGAGATGGTGGCCTCGATGAAGCCGGGCTCGGTGATCGTCGACATGGCCGCCTCGAGCGGCGGCAACGTCGCCGGGTCGCGTCCTGACGAGGTCGTGACCACGGCCAACGGCGTCAAGATCATCGGCTACACCGATCTGCCGGGGCGCCTGCCCACGCAGGCCTCGCAGATGTTTGCCACTAATATATTGAACCTCATGAAGCTGATCACGCCAGGCAAAGACGGGCAGATGGTGGTCGATTTGGATGACGTCGTGCTACGCGGCATGCTGGTGGCTGATGGTGGAGAAGTGACTTGGCCGCCGCCGGCGGTCAGCGTCTCGGCCGCCCCGGCCGCCGGAGCAGCCGGGGCGCCGGGCGCCGGGGCAGCCGGTGCTGCCGGGGCCACCGCCCCACCGGCCGCCAAGCCCGAGAAAAAGCCCCTCGACCGTCGGCTCATCTATGGCGGGGCAGCGCTTTTAGCCGCCCTCTTTTTGGTGCTTTTCTTCTTCTCGCCCTCTAGCCTGCTCGGCCACTTTATGGTCTTTATGCTCTCGGTGGTGATCGGCTTTTATGTCATCGGCAATGTCGCCCATTCGCTGCATACACCCCTGATGAGCGTGACCAATGCCATCTCGGGCATCATCTTAGTGGGCTGCCTGAACGGCCTAGAGCTGGTCAACTACACGACCCGGTCGCTGGCCGAGCCCGCTAACCTGGTCATCTTGATACTTTCGATCGCCGGCATCTTGCTGGCCAGCATCAACGTCTTTGGTGGTTTTACCGTCACCCAGCGAATGCTGAACATGTTTAGGAAGGGGCCAAAATGAGAACATCAATAATCGACGGCGCCTTCATCATCTCTGGACTGCTCTTCATTTTGGCCTTGGCCGGGCTCTCTAAGCA
>WRFC01000158.1 GCA_009779015.1 Coriobacteriia bacterium
ACTGGGGCGAGCAGTTCGTGGGCACCGCCATGAACCCGACCATGGGCAACACCCCCATCTATATCTACAGCCTGGTCGAGGCTAACAAGTTCTTTGGCGCCGGCAACACCAACCTCGGTACCCTCAGCGGCAGCAGCCGCGTGGGCATCAGCTGGGTCGAGCCGCCCGAGTTCATCAGCTGGGTCCGCGACAGCTTAAAAGACACCGAGCTGGCAAAGGCGATCGAGCAGGCCTTGGCCGACGCGCCGGGGCCTTCTGGCCAGGCAGATGCTGATGGGGCCACAAACGCTGCCGTGAGCCCGATCTTGCCCTACCTGAGGCAGGCCAATATCATTGCCGAGCTTGTCCAGATCAGGCTCTATCAGCTCAAAGAGGCCCTGGGCAGTGCCGAGTGAGCAACTGAGCTGGCCATGGAACCGACAGCGCAGACAGATGTGCAGCCGAAAGCGCAGCCGCCAGAACAGACGGATGCTTGGCAACTGAGCGAGCAGCGCCTCCAAGGGCTAGAGCGCCTGCGGGCAGATTTTCCGGCGTTGACAGCCCAGCCCGGGGCCTACCTAGACAACGCCGCCACCACCCATAAGCCGCAGATCGTGCTGGACTCGGTAAGCGGTTTTTACCGCGACTTCAACGCCAACCCCTATCGCTCGCAACATCGCGCGGCCAAGCAGGCCACCGAGCTCTACGAGGGCTGCCGGCGGGTGGTGGCCGACCATATCGGCGCCAGCAGCCAAGAGGTCATCTTCACGCGCAACACCACAGAGTCGTTGAACCTGCTGGCCTATGCTTGGGGCCTGCACGAGCTCAAGGCCGGTGACCGCATCGTGCTGCCGATCTACGAGCACCACTCGAACCTTGTGCCCTGGCAGTTCGTGGCCCAGCAGACGGGGGCCGAGCTGGCCTTTATGTACCCCAACGAGGCCGGGCAGATCACTGCGGCCGAGGTGGAGCGCGTGGTCACGGCCAAGACCAAGCTGATCAGCTGCGCCCAGGTCTCTAACGTCTACGCCAGCGCTTCTCCCGTTGGGCTTTTGGTCGAAGCGGCCAAGTCTGTGGGCGCGCGCGTTTTTTTGGATTGCGCCCAGAGCGTCGCGCACCTGCCGCTGCGGCTGCACGATCTGGATGTCGATGCCGCCGCCTTCTCTGGCCACAAGGCCTACGCGCCGATGGGCATCGGCGTGCTTTATGTGCGCGCCGAGCTGCTCGAGCAGATGCGGCCGTTCTTGTACGGCGGCGAGATGATCGACCAGGTCTACGAGCAAGAGTCGAGCTACCTTGAGGGGCCGCGGCGCTTTGAGGCCGGCACGCCCAACGTGGCCGGCGCCTTTGGCCTGGCCGTGGCCATCGACTACCTGCAGGTGCTGGGCTTTCAGACGGTCGCTGAGATCGAGGCGGCCTTGATGGGCCAGCTGCTGAAAGGGCTGGCCGGCATCGCTGGGCTTGAGGTGATCGGCAGCCTGGACCCGGCCGACCGGGCGGGCAGCCTGGTGAGTTTTTACTACCCGCTTTTGAATACGGCCGACGTGGCCTTTGAGCTGGACGCCTCCGGGTTTGCCGTGCGTGCCGGCACGCATTGCACGCAGCCCTTGCACCGCTTTTTAAAGCTGCCGACCAGCCTGCGCGTGAGCCCTTGCTTTTATAACACCCCTGACGAGATCGCGGGCTTTTTAGAGGCCTTGAACGAGGTGCCGGCGCGTATCAGCCGGCGCGTGATAAGCTCTTTGCCCTGATTTTTTGCCGCCGCCTGGTGGCTGCCACATGCTGGCGGCTGCCGCGTGTTGGCCGCGTGATGGCCGCCGCGTGCTGGCCGTCGCCTGGCGGCTGCCGCGTGAGGGCGGCTGCACTGCAACAGCCGTTGCCTGCGGGTCGCTCTGCGGCGGCTTTCTGTGTTAGGCTATCTTTGTGAAACGCTCTTCTCCCTCAACATTAGTGCGGGTCAGTGCCTCGGGGCGCGTCTTGCCCGAGAACTGGCTGGGTGTGATCGCCGTCATCTGGTCCGGCCAGGCGGCCTCGATCTTGACCAGCTACGCGGCTTCTTTTGCGGCGGTCTGGTATGTCACCGAGAGCACGGGCAGCGCCCTCATGCTGGCCTTGGTGGGCATGGCCGCCTATCTGCCCTACGGCCTGCTGGCGCCTTTTGGCGGCGTCGTGGCCGACCGGCACAGCCGCAAGGTCGTGATGCTGGTCTCTGAGCTGGGCATCGGGGCGACTTCTTTGACCCTCGGCCTGGTCGTCTTGTTTGGGCAGGCCAGCGTGGCCATGATCTTTGTGGTCGTCTTGCTGCGCGGGGTGGGGATGGCCTTCCGCGGACCGGCCATGATGGCGGCCATGCCGATGCTCGTGCCCAAAGAGCACATCGTGCGCATCAATACGCTGGACCAGCTGCTCTCCGGCATCGCCGGCATCGGCGCGCCGGCGCTGGGCATTTTGCTTTACACGGTCGTCGGGTTTTACGCGGTGCTGTTCCTCGATTGCGCTGGCGCCCTGCTGGCCGCCCTTGGCCTGGCCCTGGCCAAGATCCCCGCCACACATGACGCCGCCGCCGCCGGCCAGCGCGTCTGGGCCAACCTCAAAAGCGGCCTCTTGGCCCTGCTGGCCAACCGCGGCCTGAGCATCCTGATCATCGGCGTTACGCTGGGGATGCTGGTCTTTGCCCCGCTGGGCGCGATCTTTCCGCTGATGACCGCCCAGCACTTTCACGGCGATGGCTACATGGCCTCGATGGCCGAGGGGGCGTTTGCCGTGGGCATGCTGGTCGGCTCAGCCATCTTGATCGCCTGGGGCGGCGGCCGGCGCCTGGTCTTGGTGATCGTCGGGGCGATGCTTGTGGTCGGCCTGGCCACGGCCGCCTGCGGCCTACTGGCACCGACCATGTTTGCGCTCTTCATCATCCTGGTGGCTGTGATGTCGCTGGCCTGCACCGGCTTCAACGGGCCGCTGATGGCGCTGATCCAAAGCAACGTCCCCGAAGCCAAACTGGGTCGCGCCATCGGCCTGGCCTCGGCCGCCATGGGGCTGGCGGCGCCGCTCGGCATCGCCCTCGGCGGCCTCCTCGCCCAGGCCATCGGGGTCGCCCCCTTCTTCGTCGTGGACGGCCTCGC
>WRFC01000159.1 GCA_009779015.1 Coriobacteriia bacterium
CGGCGGCTGGGCCGCCCAAGTTCAAGCCCAAGCCCAAGCCCAAGGCCTGGGGGCGTCACCCGCGCTCTTCTCCAACATAGCTTATGCTGACAGCCTGCCCACCGATCAGGTCGGCGGGGTCAGCCTGGCTGACCAGCCGGTCAGCGATGCCCCAGACATCCAGGCCAGCTATGGTACGGTAGCGGCGGCCGACGGCACGATGCTCTGGTCGCGCGACACGACGACCGAGACGCCGATGGCCTCGACCACAAAGATCATGACCGCGATCGTTGCCCTCGAGTCGGCCGACCCGAACATGGACTGCACGGTCACGCCCGGTGCCGCCAGCACCGGCGGCAGCACGGCCGGCCTGCGCGCCGGCGAGGTGGTCAAGCTGAAGGACCTTTTGGTTGCCCTGCTGCTGCCCTCGGGCAACGACGCCGCTGTGGCAATTGCCGAGAATATCGCCGGCACACAGTTTGCCTTTGTCGATATGATGAATAAAAAGGCCGCTGACCTGGGGATGAACAACACGCACTTTGCGGACACCAACGGTTTGACCGAGGTCAACCATTACACGACCGTCCAAGACTACCTGATACTGGCGCGCTACGCCATGCAAAACGACACCTTTAAAAGCATCGTCGGCATGCAAGAAGACACCGTGACGATCGGGCAGCGCCAGGTCACCTATCACAACACCAACCTTTTGTTCAATGACATGGACGGTGTCTTAGGCATCAAGACCGGCACCAATATCATTTCGCAATCATGCCTGGTGGCCTGTGTCCAGCATAACGGCCTGACCTTCTATTCGATCATCTTTGGCAGTCCCACCGATGCCAGCCGCTACCAAGATACCGAGACGCTTTTGAACTGGGCATTCAAGCACTATTGGAAGGCCAAGCTGATCGATTCGACCCAGACTGTCGCCAATATGGCCATGACCGACTGGATCGATAAAAGCGTGCCCGTCTCTGTTCCCCAGCCCGTGGTCACGAACATCTTTGACTGCAACGGCCCGATCACGCAGGATGTCGAGGTCGCAGACTGGCCAGGCGCCGTGCATAAAGGCGATAAGGTCGGGCGCATCGTCTGGAGCCAGAACGGCGAGGTGATTGCCAGTTCTGACCTCGTGGCGGCCGCCGACCAAGCCGCCCCCAACATCTGGGAGCGCATCGCCATCGGCTGGCAGCGCTTTTGGGGCGGTTTCTCGGGCAAGCCCAAGCACCTGACAACCGAAGTCACCGTCCCCCAGACCCTCAAAACTGCCGACGACCAGACCACGCAGTAAGGCCGCCAGTCAGCAAGGGTTGCCCGCTTTTGCTATGATGTGATCAGCTGATGACTGGTATCCCTTAAAGATCAGGACTCGAAACATGGTATCGGAAAGAATCTGTCCTGCTTGCGGCAACCGTATAGAAGGCGGCAGCGTTGTTTGTGAGCGTTGTGGCCAAAAGCTTGATGACCGTACTGAGCCCATTGACCCGCTCGAGTACGGTGCTGACGAGCCAGTCGAGCCACCCGCTTTTTGCTCTTCTCCACGGCTGACCTTGATCAAAGGCCCGCAAAAAGGCCAGGCTTTTAGGCTAGAGGGCTTTCCGGCGACTATCGGCCGTGACCCGGCCTGCGACATCTTCTTGAACAACCGCACAGTGTCGCGCCAGCATGCCATCATCGAATCGATGGGCGATCGGATTATCGTCCGGGACAACCACTCGTTGAACGGCACCTGGGTGGATGGCAAGGTGGTCGAAGAGGCAGAGCTCAAAGAGGGCACCCTTTTGCAGGTCGGGACGTTTTCGATGCGCTTCTCGTGTCAGGCTAATCCAAGTTAAACCAGGCCAACCCAAGCTCACAAAGATTTAACCTGGGGCAAGGTTCTCTTGACCCATAATGGCCGTCGGCACCAAGCCGCCCGGGCCGCCGTGCCGGTGCCGGCCCGCCCGCCCGCCCTTATCCCCGTTTAAATCAGTCGGCTGCGTCAGTCGTGTCGGCTGCGTCGGATGTGTCGGACGCCGCCTGATCGGTGCTGGATGTGCTGGTCGACGTGTCACTGGTGCTTGTCGTGCTGCTCGTTTGCAGCGAGCCCGTGTCTACGAAATCCCAGTCGGCGACCCTCAGCTTGACGTAGGCCGCGCTGCTCGGGAGCTTGCGCGTGTCGGCGCCCTGGTAGTAGTCGCCAAACGAGCAGCTGATGACGCGCCAGTAATAGACCTTGGTGCCTTGGGTCAGATAGCCGACGATGTAGCTGTTGCCAAACTCATCGGTGCCTTGGTCGAGCACGTGGTTGTTGTCGCCGCTCAGCCCCTGTTGGGTCAGAAGCCACTGCATCTCGTCGCTCAGGCTGGCAGCGGCCAGGTTGACGTACTTGTACTGGATATAGGTGCCCTTGTCGCCCTTGCTGATGTCCAGCATCCAGGCGCCCAGCATCTGGTTTTGGAGCTGGTCAAAGTCAAAGTCATTGAACTCGCTGCCGTTGTAGGTCTGGAGCATATCGTCTGTGGCGGCGCTGGGCAAAAAGACGATCTCTTTGCCCGTGGCCGTGGCGTCGGGGTTATCCGAGGTCTCGCGGTCGTTCAGGTAGACCCGCAGCCCGGCGTCACTGAGGCTCGAAAAAGCGGCGTCGGCGTCGTTGCCGAGGTAGTCCAGCAGCTGGGGCATGCTGGCCGCTAGCGCGCTATGGGCCTGGTCGTCGGTGATCGTGATGATGCTGTTATCGACCCGCACGCTGACCAGGTAGCCGACCAGCTTAACGGCGCCAAAGGCGCCCAAGGCCAAGGCGACGGCCGTGATCAGCCCAAGCAAGGCCAAGATCCAGGGCTTGCGGCCCTGCGTAAATCCGCCGCCCCTGATATGGTAGTCGTTGTCAAACATGCCCGATGTCCGGTAGCTCTCGTTATCGGTGATGACCGGGGCCAGGGCCTGGGCGCTGCGGGCCTGGGCGCGCTGGCCGCTGCGGTCGCGCACTGGCCTGGCCGGTCGGGCAACGGCGGTGGCAACTTCTTGTTTAGGGGGAGAAGTGCGAGCGCCAGAAGTGCGCTGCCTCGCGGCTCGTGCGGGTTTTGGCGCGGGCTCGGGCTCGGGCGCTCGTGCGGGCGCGGGCGC
>WRFC01000160.1 GCA_009779015.1 Coriobacteriia bacterium
GGGAGAAGTGCTGCTCGACGCCGGTGAGTTTATCCCCTCATTGCGCTTGATTAAAAAAATGAGTGACGCTGGCCTGACTGCCGTGCGGATTCGCACGATCATGACCTGCCATGCCCATCGCGGGGTCTGCCAGAAGTGCTATGGCTGGGACCTCTCGACCTCGCGGCCGGTGAATATCGGCACGGCCGTGGGCATCATCGCCGCCCAGTCGATTGGCGAGCCGGGCACGCAGCTGACCATGCGCACCTTTCACACCGGCGGTGTGGCGGGCGAGGACATCACGCACGGCCTGCCCCGCGTGACCGAGCTGTTTGAGGCGCGTCGGCCAAAAGGCCAGGCCGTGCTTTCCGAGATCGTCGGCACGCTGCAGGTGCGCGACGACAAGGTCAACCGCACGCTCACGGTCTCGAGCAAAGACGGCGAGTTCCGCGAGTATATCGTGACCAACCGCGCCACGCTGTTCAAGGATATCGAGGATGGCTCAGAGGTTCAGGTCGGCCAGCAGCTGACCAAGGGCTCGGTCAACCCGCACGACCTTTTGCGCCTGACCGACACCAACACGACGCTCCGCTATATTGTCAGCCAGGTGCAGAACGTCTACATCTCACAGGGCGTGGACATCAACGACAAGCATATCGAGGTGATTGCCCGCCAGATGCTGCGCAAGGTCTCGGTCACCGACGCCGGCGACTCCAACTACCTGCCGGGCAAACAGGTCGATGCCTACGAGTTCAAAAAAGAGGCCGAGCGCATCGCGGCCGAGGGCGGCATCGCGCCGACGGCCATGCCGCTGCTGCTGGGCATCACCAAGGCCTCGCTGGCCACCGAGAGCTACCTTTCGGCGGCCTCGTTCCAAGAGACCACGAAGGTGCTGACCGACGCCGCCATCGAGGGCCGCACCGACGACCTGCTGGGGCTGAAAGAGAACGTCATCATCGGCAAGCCGATCCCGGCCGGCACCGGCCTCAGGGCCTACACCGACGTGCCGCTGACCTACAAGGGCGAGCTGATGAACACCTCGCGCAAGACGCGCTCAGAGATCTTGCCCGACTACGCGCCCGACATGCTGCGCGAGCTGGAGGCCAAGCTGCCCCAGGCGCCGCGCTTCTTGCCCGAGGGCACCGAGTACTCGAACCTCACCAGCTCGGCTCTGCGCTACCTCGAGCTGGCCAACACGAACGCCGACATGCCGGCTATCAACTTAGACTCGCTGCGCCTCTACATCTATGACGACCTGGGCGTCTCGCAACGCTGGGCGAACAAGTTCTCGGAGGCCGGCATCGAGACCGTGGGCGACCTGATTGGCAAGAACGAAGAAGAGCTACTGCGCATCGAGGGCATCGGCGCCAAGGCCATCGAAGAGCTGAAGGCCGGCCTAGAAGCACGCGACCTGCTGAGCATCTTGGAATACCAGGACCTGACCGACGACCACGATATCTCGAGCATGATGAGCATGATGTTCTCGTCCGATGACAGCGGCCTTTATGTCGAGGGAGAAGTGCCCTTGAGCTACAGCGCCGACCCGACCGAAGGCGACTACGAGATCTTGGTGACCGGGCAGGGTGGGCTGATGACCGATGATGACGAGTTTGCCAACCTTTTGGGGTCGATTGGGCTGAGCCTCAGCCCCGAGGAAGAAGAGGGCGGGCCGGCGATTCCCTAATGGGGGCTCACAGGCCGGCTGCATAGGCCAGATTCGCATGACGAGCCCGGCTTTGGCGCGCTCATCGATGTAACTCGCCGCTGCGCGGCTCAGACAGACATCGATAAGCGATCGCGCCAAAGCCGGGCTCATGCTCATGAGGCCTATTACGCCGGCCTGCTCGCCGGGTCTTTGTTGAGGTGGGTACTGGCGGGGTGAGTTTGGGGCTGCCCCAACCGGGCATCATGCTCGCAATAATCTATTGCGCCGGCCTGCTCGCCGGGTCTTTGTTGAGGTTGTTTAGGACATCTGGTCAAACAGGCTTGTGCGCAGGGCGGCGTTCTCGGGTCGGGCGAGGGGAGGGCAGTCGTCGATGCCGGCCTCCATTTTGTTTAGTTTGGCGGCAAAGGCCAGGCAGGTGCGCTGGCCGCATTGCCGGCAGTTGGTCTGGGGCAAGAACTTGTAGATCACCAGGGCAGGCAGCACTTTGCGGGCGCTCAGGTCCGGCTTGATCTGGGCGCGGTTGGCAGAGGTCTCGTTGATCAGGTCTTTGATCCAGTCGAGGCATTCGTAGAGCTGCGTCATGTTGGCAAAGCGCGTGACGTTGATCTTGTTTTTCTGCAGGGTGAAGCCGATGTCCCCGTCTTTGAAGACCAGCGAGCCGGCGGTGTGGTAATAGTTGGCCTTCTCGAGCACGGCATTGAGGTAGGGCAGGACCTCGGTGAGGCTGGCCGAGGCCATCGTGATGGCCTTGAACTTGCCCTCTTCAACCAGGCAGCGCGACGTCTCGATCACGCTGATATCCTCGATCAACATCATTGCTCCTCTCACGGCCCGGCACACCGGGCCGGGTCAGCCGAGGTCGCGCCCGCTCAGGCTTTGCAGCGCCGTTAGCAGCTGGTCTATCTGCTCATCGGTGTTGAACGGCCCGATGCTTGCCCGCAGCGCGCCCCGCTCGGCGGTGCCCAGCACGCGGTGCGCCTGGGGCGCGCAATGCAGCCCCGCGCGCACCATTATGCCATACTCGCCATCCAGCGCTGCGGCCACCTTAATCGGGTCTTGCGCCCCCAGGTTAAAGGCCACGACGCCGGTCTTCTGGCCGGGCGCGCGGCTGCCGTAAAGCTCCGTGCCGGGCAGGCTGGCCAGGCCTTCAATGAGCCGTGCGCACAGCCGCCGCTCGTGCGCAAGGATGTTGGCGACACCAAAATCGCGTAGGTAATCGACGGCCGCATTCAGGCCGGCCAGTCCAAAGATGTTCATCGTGCCCGCCTCAAAGCGGTCGGGCGGCAGCTCGGGCTGAAAAGGCGAGCTGGCCATGCTGCCGGTACCGCCCTCTTTGAGGGTGTTCAGCTGCAGCCCGCTGCGCATGTAAAAACCGCCGGTGCCGGTTGGCCCCAGAAGGCCCTTATGGCCGGTGAAAGCCA
>WRFC01000161.1 GCA_009779015.1 Coriobacteriia bacterium
ATCGTCTCAGCCGGCATCCAGCTGATCGTCTCGGCCCCCTTTGGCGCGCCCACGGCCAGCGACGTCTCCGATGCCAACGACCTGCAACAGCAGACCGGCATCCCGGTGGTCTTGATCAGCGGCGCCCTAAACGATAGCGACGCCACCTATACCTTCCTCGGCGCCCTCTTGGGCAAGCCGGACCAGGCCAAGCTGCTGGCCGACTACTGCGACCAGGCTCTGGCTGCCGTTGACAGCGCAGTCGCCCAGGTGCCAGACGATCAAAAAGTCACACTATATTATGCCGAGGGCCCGGACGGACTGCAGACCGAGCCGACCAACTCGTCGCACGCCGAGGCCTTTATCACGGCCGGCGCCAACGATGTGGCGGTCGTCGCGGACGGCTCCGGCGTTGGCATGTCGGCCGTCTCGCTTGAGCAGGTGATCAACTGGAACCCCGACGTCATCATCGCCTGGTCCGCCGACATCCGGGGCGGCGCCGACGACATCATCCGCACCGACAGCACCTGGTCGTCCATCCAAGCCGTCCAAGACGGCCGCGTCTACACGATGCCCAACACGCCGTTCGCCTGGTGCGACCGCCCGCCCGGGGTCAACCGCCTACTGGGCATCCAATGGCTCGCCAACATGCTCTACCCGACCTACTACAACGTCGACATGGTCCAAGTCACCGAGCAGTTCTACTCGCTCTTCTACCATGTCACACTCACCGACGACCAGGCCAAAGCCCTGCTCGGCAACAGCTACCCGGCAGGCTCACAGTAAAAGCACCAAGGGGGAGAAGGCCCGGCGCGCCCGCTGGCTGGCCAGGCGGGCGCGCGTCCGGACGGGGTGCGCCAGAGGCATCACAGGGTATCACGTAGTGCCGATCCCAGCCGTTTTGCACGGGTTTTTCGAGTTCGTGGCACAGATCGGCCTTGAAAGGCGGATTTTGCGTCTGGTGCGGAAGCCTTGGCCTTCTCCCCGTAATAAAAGACCTGGTAGATTGGGTGCTAAAAGTTTGTGAGAGTTTACAAGTGAGTGCGGGACAGGGGGCGGCCGCTGTGCCGTTGCATGGCGGTGGACGGGCAGGAGGCGTTGGCGGGCGGCATACGCATGCCAATCTTTCCATTCCTTGGCCAATTGTGCAGGTTGGCGGGCGTGAATTGGGGCGTGTTGTCGTCTTGGGGCTCAATTCTGCATGAGATTGACGTTTGTGAGCAGGATTCTCCGGCAAAATGCGGCAATTTCGGCGCTACTGTCCTATAAACCGTACTTGGTTACTGGTTTTTAGCCGTTCTCTGGCCGGAATCCCTTCAAATCCGGGGCCAAACTGCGTGATTCGCCCGATTTCCTGCTCACAAACGTCAATCTCATGCAAAAACCGCCCGGTTTACGACAATTGCCATGTTCAAGCGCCCGCTTGCGCACGCAAACGTGCGCAAGCGGGCACAAACGTGTGCAAATAGAGCAGGCAACGGGGGGCAGGGCGGTCCCGCCTTATCTTTCACGCTTCCGCCGCCACACAACGGGGGCAGTTGCTGTCCCCACGCCTTTTTCTTCTTCTTTGCCGCCCTTTACTGGGTTGCATGCGTGGGTGCGTGCCCCGCGCAGCGAGCGCAACCCACACAACCAAAATGCAAGGATGCAAATTTGTGACACGTCTGACCCAGGCCGAAGGAACGGGGGAGCAGTCGATCTTTGGCCTACCTGGCCGGGATCGGGGCACCGTCTCGACACTCCTGACACGCCCCGGGCGGGGGGGCGGGGCCTGCAGCCCGCTGGCCCTCTTGCTTTTTTTGCCGCCCTTCTCGCCTCAACATGTTCAGGTGATGTTGTTCATGTGTGTGTTTCAGGCCACTCATCTGCTGCATCCTGTTTTCGCGCAGTCTGACGGGCCACGGGTTTTCTCCCCCTGGGCTTGTACGCCGGCCAGGTGGCTCCTCAGCTGGCGGGCGCTGCGGCCACCTCGACAACGTCGCCAGCGCGCACGGTGCCCTCGGTGATAACGATCGCGAAGACGCCTTCGCGCGGCATTACGCAGTCACCGGTCTGACGCCGGATCTCGCAGTCTTGATGGCACTCCTTGCCGATCTGGGTGATCTGAAGCAGCGCCGGGCCGACGCGTAGGTGCGTGCCGACGGGCAGCGTGTAGAGCACGAGGCCTTGGGTCAAAATGTTCTCGGCAAAGGCGCCGGGGGCGATCGTGGGGAACCGCTGGCGCGGCGTGTCGGCGCTTTCTTGGGCTAGCAGGCTGACCTGGCGGTGCCAGTCGCCGGCATGGGCGTCGCCGACGATGCCATGCCCCTTTTGCAAAACGATCTCGTTGACCGGGGTCTTGATGGTGCCTTTGGCCTCGCTCACGCAGACCGCGCAGACCGATGCGACCTTGGCCATGCTCAGTTGCCCTTTCTGACGAACTCCCCGGACTTGCCGCCCGACTTCTCAAGCAGCATGACGTCGCTGATCACGATATCGCGCTGGACGGCCTTGCACATGTCATAGACCGTCAAGGCCGCGACCGAGGCGGCCGTCAGGGCCTCCATCTCAACGCCGGTCTCGCCCTTGCAGCGCACGGCCGCTGTAATCTTGATCGTCTGCTGGGCGCTGTCCAGGTCAAAGCCGATATCCACCCCTAAAAGCGCGATCTGGTGGCACATCGGGATGATCTCCGAAGTCTTTTTGGCGGCCATGATGCCGGCCACCTGGGCGACCGCCAAGACGTCACCCTTCTTTAGGCTGCCGGCCACCACCTGGGCAAAGGTCTGGCTGTTCAGGTGCACCGTGGCGCTGGCCTGGGCCGCCCGCTGGGTCACCGGCTTGGCCGAGACGTCGACCATCCGGGCGCGCCCCTGGTCGTTGAAGTGCGTGAACTGGCTTGGTTGGCCGGCTGCCGCCCCGCCGTCCGCCGCTCGCCCGCTGTCCCGCTCGTCCATCCCGCTGTCCATCCGCTCAACCTCCGATTGCGTTCATGTTGCGTAGACTGGCGCTCTTCTCCGCATCAAGGTGGTGCTGCTGCGGCTTGCCCCAGATAGCCGCCGCAATGGCCTGGCGCAGCCCGTCGCCGTGCAGGCC
>WRFC01000162.1 GCA_009779015.1 Coriobacteriia bacterium
ATCAGCGTGCACTGCCATAACGACTTGGGGCTGGCCACGGCCAACGCCCTGGCCGGCATCGCCAACGGCGCCCGCCAGGTCGAGTGCACGATCAACGGCATCGGCGAGCGCGCCGGCAACACCTCCTCTGAAGAGGTGATCATGGCCTTGAAGCAGCGCGCCGACGTCTTTGGCCTGGTCACAGGCATCAACACCAAAGAGATCATGCGCGCCTCCAAGATGGTCTCGCAGATCACCGGCATCGTCGTGCAGCCCAACAAGGCCGTCGTCGGCGCCAACGCCTTCGCCCACTCCAGCGGCATCCACCAAGACGGCATCTTAAAAGAGCGCACGACCTACGAGATCATCGACCCCGACGACGTCGGCGCCAACGCCTCCAGCATCGTCCTCTCGGCGCGCTCTGGCCGCCACGCCCTGCGCCACCGCCTCGAGCTCTTGGGCTACGAGTTCTCAGACGACGAGTTCGAGCGCGTGCACTCCGACTTCTTAAACCTGGCCGACCAGAAGAAAGAAATCTACGACGAGGACCTCGAATCGCTGATCAGCGAGGCCGACCGCACCTCCAACGCCATCTTCACGCTGGAGCGCATCTCGGTCAGCTGTGGCATGCCGTCGATACCCACGGCCACCGTCGAGCTGCTCTTTGACGACGGCACCACGCTCATTGACTCTAGCCACGGCAACGGCCCGGTCGACGCTGTCTACCGCGCCATCAACCGCATCATGGGCATCGAGAACGACCTCACCGAGTTCAGCGTGCAGTCCATCACGCGCGGCACAGATGCCTTGGGAGAAGTGACGATCCGCATCCAGGCCCCGGACCGCAAGGTCTTTACGGGCCGCGGTGCGCACCCCGACATCATCACGGCCACGGCGCGCGCCTACACCAACGCCCTGAACCGCATGATGGCGGCCGAGAAGATCGAGCGCCCGCAAGTGCCCCGGGCCTGAGCGGGCGGCACGCCCGCCCGCTGTGCCCGCCCGCAAGTGCCCGCCCGCAAGTGCCCCGGGCCTGAGCAAGCGCCGCAGCCGCAAGAGTAGTAGAATCTAGCGGCTACAAAAAGCAGAAAAAAACCTCGCGCACAAAGGCTTTGCAGGCCTTTATGCGTTAAACAAGAGAACCAGGAGAAACCCCATGCCACGACCCATGACCGTTGCCGAAAAACTCCTCGCCGTCCATGCCGGACTGGACGAGGTCACGCCCGGGCAGCTGATCGAGTGCGACCTCGACCTCGTGCTGGCCAACGACGTCACGGCACCCATCGCCATCCGCGAATTCAAGAACATCGGCGTTCCCCGGGTCTTCGACCCCACCAAGATCGCCCTCGTGCCCGACCACTACACGCCCAACAAAGACATCCTCTCGGCCGAGCAGGCCAAGATCGTCCGCGACTTCGCCCACGAGCAGGGCATCACACACTATTACGAGATCGGCTGCATGGGGGTCGAGCACGCCCTTCTCCCCGAGCAAGGCGTGGTCAAGGCCGGCGACCTGATCATCGGCGCCGACTCGCACACCTGCACCTACGGCGCGTTGGGCGCCTTTGCCACGGGCGTCGGGTCGACCGATGCGGCCGTGGGCATGGCCACCGGGCGCGCCTGGTTCAAGGTGCCCCAGAGCATCAAGTTCGTGATCGAGGGCGAGCTCGCACCCGGCGTCTCGGGCAAGGACGTGATCCTTTACATCATCGGCCTGATCGGCGTGGACGGCGCGCTCTACCAGGCCATGGAGTTCACGGGCAGCACGATGGCGGCCCTGGCCATGGATGACCGCCTGACGATCTCGAACATGGCCATTGAGGCCGGCGGCAAGGCCGGGATCTTTGCGGTCGACGACGTCACGCGGGCTTATATGCAGGGCCGCGTCGAGCACCCCTGGACCGAGTACGCCTCTGACCCCGATGCCGTCTACGCGGCGGTCTACGAGATCAAGGCCGCCGACATCGAGCCCACCGTGGCCTACCCGCACCTGCCCAGCAACACCCGCCCGGTGCGCGAGGCACGCGACGTGGCCATCGACCAGGTGGTCATCGGGTCGTGCACGAACGGGCGAATCGCCGACATGCGCGCCGCTGCCGCCGTGCTTAAGGGGCGCAAGGTCAACCCGGCGGTGCGCTGCATCGTCATCCCGGCCACCCAGCAGGTCTACCGCCAATGCATCGACGAGGGGCTGACGCAGGTCTTCTTAGACGCCGACTGCGCGGTCTCGACGCCCACCTGCGGGCCTTGCCTGGGCGGCCACATGGGCATTTTGGCCAAGGGCGAACGCGCCGTGGCCACCACCAACCGCAACTTTGTCGGCCGCATGGGCAGTCCGGAGTCTGAGGTCTACCTGACCAACCCGGCCGTCGCGGCAGCCAGCGCGGTGCTCGGGCACATCGGCCTGCCCGAGGACCTCGGCTAAACCGACTGGTCGTTTGCCAAAGCGCTGCGATTGAGAATTAAAGAGCATTAATGCAAAAAGGATAAGAGACTGGGTATCTTAGACCGATACCCGAATCGAGTAAGTGAGGTGGTTATGAACTTTCAAGGCACAGTGCATAAATACGGGCGGGATGTGGATACTGACGTTATTATCCCCGCCCGTTACCTGAATACCTCGGACCCGGCCGAGCTGGCCAAGCATTGCCTCGAGGACCTGGATGCCGACTTTGTCAAAAAGCTCAAGGCCGGGGACATCCTGGTGGCCGATGAGAACTTCGGTTGTGGGTCCTCGCGCGAGCACGCGCCCCTGGCCATCAAGGCGGCTGGCGTCAGCGTTGTCATCGCTAAGAGCTTTGCCCGCATCTTCTACCGCAATGCCATCAATATCGGCCTGCCCATCATGGAGGCCCCTGAGGCCGTGGACGGCATCGCGGACGGCGACACGGTCAGCGTCGATGCCGATACCGGGCAGATCACCAACCAGACGACCGGGCAGGCCTTTACGGCCCAGCCTTTTCCGGAGTTCATCAAAGAGATCATCGAAGAGGGCGGCCTGATCAACCGCACCCGGCGGCTGGTCGGCTAGGCCAGCGGTGGCCCGGCAGCCCCGGCGGCTCCGGCGACCC
>WRFC01000163.1 GCA_009779015.1 Coriobacteriia bacterium
AACCCAGAAAGGGGCATTTATTATGCAAATGATCATTGGCGGCAAGGGCGTTGACGCCTCTAACAACGAGGTCATCGAGGTCGTGAACCCGGCTACCGGGCAGGTCATCGATACTGTTCCGGCGGCCACCGAAGAAGACGTGGCCAGGGCCGTCAGCCTGGCCGTGCCAGCCCAAAAGGCCTGGAACGCGGTGCCGCTGCACGAGCGCGCCGACATCATGATGCGCTTTGTGGCACTGGTCGAGGCGAATAAAGAGAAGCTCGCGCGCACGCTTTCGGACGAGACCGGCAAGACCATCACCGAGGCGCGGGGCGAGATCGCGAACATCTTCATCGCCTTTCCCGGGTTTGTCGAGCAGGCCAAACACCTCTACGGCAACGTCATCACGAGCGGCAACGAGAAGAACCAAGAGAACCACGTGCAGCTGACGGTGCGCGAGCCCATAGGGGTCTTTGCCTGCGTGATACCCTTTAACTTTCCCTGTGACCTCTTTGACCAGAAGGTCGCGCCCACACTCTTGGCCGGCAACGCCGCCATCGTCAAGCCTTCTTCGGACAACCCGCTGACGCTTTGCCTGTTGACCGGGCTCTTGGTCGAGGCCGGAGTGACCGATGGCGCTATCCAGATCTTGACCGGCCGGGGCAGCACGGTCGGGGCCTGGCTCTGCGCCAACCCCGACGTCCATGGCATCACGCTGACCGGCTCGACCGAGGTGGGCATCGAGACCTACAAGGCAGCGGCCGGGCACCTCGCGCACATCGCCCTAGAGCTGGGCGGCAACGACGCCTTTATCGTCTGCGCCGACGGCGACGTCGATCTGGCGGTAGAAGAGCTGATCTGGGGCCGCATGTACAACACCGGACAGGTCTGCTGCGCCTCTAAGCGCTTTATCGTGCAAAACAGCATCAAAGACGAGTTTATCCAAAAGGCCGTGGCGCGGATCAGCCAGATCAAGGGCGGCGACCCGGCCGACGAGGCCACCGAGATCGGCTGCCTGATCAGCGAGCAGGCCGCAATAAAGATCGAGTCTCAGGTAGACCTGACCGTCCAGCAGGGCGGGCGCATCGTCTTAGGCGGCACGCGCAACGGGGCCTTTTATGCGCCGACCGTGATCGCCGACGTACCCAAGACCGCCGACGTGGCGCGCGACATGGAGATCTTTGGCCCGGTCGTGCCGGTCATCGGCTTTGAGACGTTGGAGGAGGCCGTGGAGATCGCCAACTCCTCGATCTTTGGGCTTTGCGGCTGCGTCTTCTCGCGCGATGCCAAGGTCGCCTGGAACGTGGCGCGCCAGCTGGAATGCGGCGGCGTGGTGATCAACGGCGCCAGTTTCTTCCGCAGCTTTGAAATGCCCTTTGGCGGCTACAAGTACTCTGGCATCGGGCGCGAAGGCGTGATGTCGACCTTTGACGAGGTGACCCAGACCAAGACCATCGTGTTGAAGAACATCATCGGGTGAGGGCGTGCCCGGCGCGGCTCTGGCGGTCGCATACTATTAGTTAAAGGCTGGCCGAGAGGTTTCGGCGGACACGCTCTTCTCCACATATGCGTGCTTGCGCAGCATGTTTTGCAGGGTTTCAACTAAAATGGCCTAGTTGCTTAATGGTTGTATGCAAGGGAGCAGAAATTGAGTGCTGGAGAAAAGCCAAAGGCCGGGCAGCCTGCGTTGAGACCGGGGACAGAGGATAGGCAGCCTGGGTTGAGGCCGGGGGCGGGGGCGGATGCCGCAAGTGCCGCTCACAAGATCAGCTATCCGGCGCGGTTTATCGTGTCGGGCGTGCTGGTTGTCTTGTTCGCCATCTTAACGGCGCTCATGCTGACCGGGCAGCTGGCCGGGTTAGAGGGCAGCGTCTATGCGTTCTTAGCCGCAATGATCTCACCCCCGCTGACCAGCGTGGCGATTCTGATTACCGACCTGGGCGCGCCGACGGCGCTGATCGTCATAGTTGTCGCGCTCATTATCATACCCTATACGCGCCATCGGATGGCCATACCAGTTGTGGGCAGCGCTGTGCTGGCGGTAATTCTGACGAATGTCTTAAAGGTCCTGATCGCCCGCGACCGGCCCGACATCTTGCGGCTGGTAACCGAGTCGGGCTATGGGTTTCCCAGCGGGCACGCCTTTAGCAACGCCGCCTTTTATGTGATCGTCATCTTGATCGTCTTTCGCCTGACCAAGAGCGGGGCGATTCGCTCGGTTGTCTTGGTCGTTGGGGCGTTGCTGACCTTTTTCATCGGCACCAGCCGCATCTACCTGGGCGTCCACTATGCCGGCGATGTACTGGCGGGCTGGACATTGGGCGTGGCGGTCGCGCTTTTCTCAGACACGCTCTGGTGCTGGGCGCTTGGCCGCTGGCCGCAGTTCTTTGCCAAACTGCCGCGCTGGCTGCGCCCGGCGTGAGGGGCAGCGCGGCTCTTCTCCCATTATTCTTTTGCTGCTTTTTTGACGGTAAGCGCGGAGGGCGCTGGCAAAGCGGAAGGGGTTAGGCGGTTTTGGGGCGTGCGCCGAGGATGACCAGGAGGTTCTTTTTGGCTTTGGAGAGGGTGCTGGAGACTGTGCCAATCTTGACGTTCTCGACCTCGGCGATCTCGCGGTAGGTGAGCTCGCCGTAGTAGAAAAGCACGAGCATGCGGCGTTGCGCGCCGGGGAGGCGGTGGATGGCGGCGCTCAGTTGTTCGTGCAGGTCGCGCTGCTCGGCGTAGCTTTCGGGCTGGATCTCGGGGCGGCGCTCGACCAGTTGGCCGAGTAGGGCTTGCTCGCCGGGTGCGTCGAGATGCAGCTCAAGCAGGTGCCGGGTCTGGGTGCGCCGGTTATAGCTGGTACAGGTGTTGATGATGATGCGCTGCAGCCAGGCGGTAAAGGCGGCCGGGCTTTGCAGCGCGCTGATGCCGCCGAGCATTTTTTCGCTGACTTCTTGGGCGGCGTCCTCGGCCAGGCGCTCGTCATCGAGCTGGAGGATGCAGTTGACGATGATCATCTTTTGAAAACGTGACGAGAGGCGGCTGAGCTCGCGGGGCTGGCCGGCGCGGGCGCCCTCGATCAGTTTG
>WRFC01000164.1 GCA_009779015.1 Coriobacteriia bacterium
GAGCCCCTCTTGAGAACCTCAAATGATGGCCGCCTTGTGCTTGACAGCAAGGCGGCCATTTATGTTACAATGCAAGTTACATATTAAATCAAAGCGTTGTATGCAATATGTGAAGAGAATCTTCAGAAAAGAAACACAAAAAATCCATCATAAAAGATAATAGATTGCCATACTCACCTTAAGTTAAGAAGGTTGGGATCGAGCTGGCAGAGGCTGGCATCAAAACGCTGACAACCTTGGCTCGGAGGGGGAGCTCCAATGTTCGTTAGAGTGGTAATCGCTGCGATTCTCGCACTTGGGCTATTCCCAGTCCAAAATGCCTATGCCGCCGAGGGGCCAAGCCCAGACACACAAAACGTCGCCGCCGTGACCGCCGCCGTAGCCGCGCCCGCCGCCGACGCGCCCGCCGCCGTGACCGCCGCCGCGTCCGTCGCCGCCGCCCCCGCCGCAATCACGACCTACGCCACATTGCCCGAGGCCGAGGCTGCCGGCGTGGCTCAGGCCGTACCCCAAGACACCGCAACCTACGAGGCCGACACGCTGATCGTGGCCTTTAAAAGCTCAGCCACCGTGCCCGCAGGCACCGTAGCCGCAGCCACCGTGCCCGCAGGCACCGGGCACGCCACCCCCGCCGAGCTGCTCAAATCGGCCTCCGACGACCTCGCGCACCTCTCTCATAGCCAGTCCGCCGCAGCCATCCAAGACGAGGTCATCGGCACGATCGACAACCAGACCATCGCCATCTTCACGCTCCCCGCCGACGTCAACCTCAATGACGCCATGCTGGTTTTGGCCAACAACAGCGTGGTGGCCAGCGTCCAGCCCGATTTTATCTACAACGTCATCAACGACGACACCACCAACGGCGACGCCACCAACGGCGTCAGCAGCTCTGCGATCTCGCCCCTGGCCAGCTCTGCCGAGGCCAACGACCCCCTCTTTGGCAGCCAATGGAACCTCAGGCTAATCAACGCGCCGACGGCCTGGAACACCAGTCGCGCCAACCACAAGGTAATCGTCGCGGTGCTAGACACAGGCGCCCGCCTGACCCATGTGGACCTGAAGAACAACTTGGCCAAAGACAAGAACGGCAACCTCTTGGCCTGGGACGCCACCGACGGCAGCTACTCAATCGTCGATGGCGCCTTTGTCTGGACAGGCAAGCCGCTCGTCCAATGCCCGGCCTACACCATCTCGCCTGGCAAAGGCGACCCGCAGGGGCATGGCACCATCGTGGCCGGCGTCATTGCCGCCCAGACCAATAACAGCGTCGGCATTGCCGGGGTCTCGTATAACGCCGACCTTCTCCCCATTCGGGTGATTGCCCAGAGCACGTCGACCCGCGAGCTGGTCAGCGCCTACGACTACATGATCAAGACCAAGGCCGCCGGCTACAATATCCGCGTTGCCAATATCAGCTTTATAGTCTTTGGGATAAGTTCAGACAGCATCTTTCACAAGTCAATCATCGCTGCCAACAAGGCCGGCATCTTGACCGTGGCGGCCGCCGGCAACAATAACAGCGGGGCTGCGGTCTACCCCAGCGACTGGCCAGAGGTGCTATCGGTGGTGGCAGTCGACGCGAATATAAACCGTGCAGTATACAGTAATTATAATTCGTCAAAAGACCTCGCCGCCCCCGGCGGGGGCAGTGGCTCAAGCGTGCTTTCGCTGGGCAACGCCACTGACACCTCGTATGTCCGCGACTCGGGTACCTCGGTTGCCGCGCCGCATGTCTCGGCCGCCGCCGCCATCCTCTTTGCCCTGGACCCCAGCCTGACGCCGGCCAAGGCCAAGAGCCTGCTCTGCTCGACCGCGCGCGACCTCGGGGCGCCCGGCTATGACCCCTATTTTGGCTATGGGCTGCTTGACGTCAATGCGGCCGTACTCAAGGTGCTCAGCGGTTTTACGGCCACGGCGGCGCCCAAGATCACGGCCCAGCCGGTCGGCTCGGTCTATTACGCCAAGCAGGCTGCCAAGGCCTTGAAGGTCGTGGCCAGCACATCTGATGGTGGCAAGCTGACCTATCAATGGTACTCTAATTCCAAGAACTCCACGGCCGGTGCGACGGCCATCAAGGGGGCGACAGCGGCCAGCTATCTGCCGCCCACCACAAAGGCCGGGGCGACCTACTACTACTGCGTGGTAACCAACACCAAGGCCAATACGAACCCCGGCAAAAAGACCTTGAGATCTCAGATCGTGCTCTTGAACATCGCCCCGGACTTTAACCAGCAGGTCGTTATGCTGGTGCCTGACGCCCAGACCGGGTTACGCCTAGAATTTGGCGGACAATCTGTAACCGCAGGTAAACAGGCCAGCCTTTGGGCAAGTAACGGTGGCCCAAACCAACGCTACTACCTTGTGCGGACAGCTGGTGGCCTCTATAAGATCAAGAGCGTGAATTCTAACCTCTACCTCACGGTCAGTGGCAAGGTGGCCAAAGAGGGCGCGGCCATCGTCCAGGCCAAAGCGACGGGCGGCCAAGAGCAGCAGTTCAGAATCAGCTATCAAGCTAGTGGCAAGTACACCCTGACCTCGGCCCTGAACCCTAACTTCGTGGTCGCCGTCAAGGGGGCGAGCCCCGTCAGCGGCGCGCTGATAGTGCTGCAAAAGCGCAACACGGCCGCCAAGACACAGGTCTTTCGGATCTCGACCATCAAGCCGGTGATTGCCAGCGGGACCGTGGTGGCCATCCAAGATTTCAACTCGGGCCGCTTTCTCGATGTCGCCAAAGGCTCCAAGGCCGACGGGGCGTCGTTTTTGACCAATGCCCCCAGCGTCGCGCTGAGCGAGCGCTACACGCTGACCTACAACGCCAAGACCGGCTACTACAAGATAGTGCCGCTCAGCTCGGCCAAGCCGGTGACCATCAAACAGGCCCAGAGGTACACTAATGGCACCGCTGTCTTTCAATACAAACCGATCTCGGGGTTTAACCAGCAATGGGACGTGCGCCAGCGCAGCGACGGCAAATATGTCGTATACCAGCCCTCTTCGCGTCAGGCGCTGACTGACTCAGGAGGTATAAACCATAA
>WRFC01000165.1 GCA_009779015.1 Coriobacteriia bacterium
CGCGTGGTCAAGGCCAACACCCAGGTGGCGCTGGACAACGTAGCGCTCTGGCACGAGCGCGACATCTCGCACAGCTCGGCCGAGCGCATCGCCCAGGCCGACAGCTTCATCGCCCTAGACTACATGCTGGCCAAGATGCTCTACATCGTCCAAGGCCTGCAAGTCTACCCGGCGCGCTGCCTGGCCAACCTGAACGCCACGCGCGGGCTGATCTACTCGAGCCGCGTGCTGCTGGCGCTGGTCGACACGGGCATGTCGCGCGAAGACGCCTATGCGGTCGTGCAAAGAAACGCCATGGCGGTCTGGGACGACATCCAGCAGGCGCGGGCGGGCGCAGGCCTAGAGGAACGCCTGGCCGACGACCCGGAATGCCCGTTGGACGCTAGTACGCTAGCTGCTTGTTTCGACCCCCAGGCCTTCTTGGAGCGCGTGCCCGTGCTCTTTCAGCGGCTGGCCGGTCTAGAGTTTCTGGCAGACTGAAGGCGCAGTGCCGGGCGGCGGCTTTTTTCTGGAGAATAACGCTGCGGCCGGCCTTTGCGCCGCGCTGTACCACCCTCCCGTCTTCCTGCCCGACGTCACCCTGCCTCCCGCACCGTGCCGCCTGGGGTTGGGCAACGCAGCCCAGAACGCCAAAAGAGCAGCAGATGAAGAAGAGCGTGCCCATAAGAACGCCGCCGTACCCGTACTGTCCCAAAGTCGCCCCGCCCCTCCCATTCCGCAGGACTGCCGCCTAGCCCGCCCCCTTTTGCACGGCTTTTTCGAGTTCGTGGCACAGATCGGCCTTGAAAGACGGATCTGCTTGATTGTATCAAGCACACATTTTGTCAGCGTCCAATCTACCAGCGGTTTTATTATGGGGAGAAGACGGGGTCGCAGGCAAAAGGCGCGAGAACCGTCTTTCAAGCCCCTTTTGTGCCACGAACTCGAAAAGCCCATGCAAAACCCGTCTTTCAAGGCCGATCTGTGCCACGAACTCTGACAACAGGAGCGCGAATCGTCTTTCAAGGCTGTTTCGTGCCACATCCTCGGCCGGAAGCCAATGGGCCCGAGCCAGGGACAGTTGAATTCAAACAGTAGATGCCGCCTGGTACGCAAGGTGTTTGCTCTGACATATGAAGATGCAGGTGCTCTTCCTGCATCTTTTAGCTAATCTGTACTTTTGCTGACTTGCTTCAGGTTAGGTGCAGACATGGCGTCTTCTGCTCTTGTAGCTTAAAAGAGCGACAAAGGAATGAGGGAGAAGGGCCGGCGGGACGCCGGGTCGCGCCGGCCCCAGGTCTTCACCTCTTCTTTTGCCGCCCTTTACTGGGCAAAAAGAGCAGAAGACGCCATGTCTGCACCTCACCTGAAGCAAGCCAGTAAAAGTACAGCCGCGCAATTCTGCCTTCCCCACGCTCTGCCCGCGCTTGCCAGTTCTTGCTGCCCCCACCCCCCGCCCCGCTCGCCTCGCCCCCACCCCCGCCCCGCCACATCCCGCGCGCCGCGCCCGCCACCCCGTCCCGCTCGTCCCGCCGCCCGAGGGCGCCGCCGTGCCGCAGACCCTGAGAGCGCCCGAGCTTACTCGGTACCCCCAATTGACTTTTCTCTGCCTGCGCTGGGGGCACGGCCAACTGACAGTAGCTGGTCGGCCTGCTTTTCTAGCTTATAATAGAGGGGCAGATTTCGAGGCTTAGCTGGGGGCGGCTTTGGGCTTTTGGTTTGGAGCGCAAACAGGAGGATCAGATGTCTTTTCATCCCACGCGGCGGCATGGCCGGATCTGGCTCTGGTTTGTCTTAGCGGCGCCGGCCTTCGTCGCCTTTATCTTTGCCATCATGTCTGCAAAAGGGCTCTTTAACGGTAATTCGGGTACCCCGCCACTTGAAGTTTTGCGGATAGCCCTGATCCTCGTCTTGGCCATGCTCAGGCCGCCGGGCGGCCTGGTCACCTTTCCGGTGTTGACGGCGATGCTTGTTGGCCTGGTCGCTCTGGCGCTGACGTTTAGCGCGCTGCCTTTCTGGCTGCGCAAAAAAGGGCTGCCCCTGGCGCTGGCCGTTTTGGTCGAGGCCTGGTCGATCTTGCTTTTTCTGGTTGCTCTGGGAGAAGTGCCGCTCGTCCCCACGCTCACACCCGAGGCCGCTACGTTCGGCCTTCTCGCAGCCCTGGTGCCCTGGCCGGGCTTGTTATTGATGCTGGTTGTCGATGCGGTCCTGGGCTCAAAGCAATATCGGCTGCCGTTATGCGTGTTTTTGCCGGTCGGCATCGCTTCTCCGCTCATCCTGCTGGCCGACGCGCAGCTCGGGGCGATCCGGCTCCAACATGCCCTGCCGGCCAAGGACTGGCCGGCCTTCCTCATCATCTGCTTGCTTTATTGCCTGCCGCTGCTGGTCTGCCTGCCTTTTATGCGTCGCCTGCCGGCCGCGAAAAAGCGTTTGCGCAAGCAGATTCTGGCGCGCCGCGAGGCGATGCCGCCCGAGCAACGTGCGCTGGGCACGACGGCGGCCTGCGCCCAGATGGTCCAACTGGTGCGCGCCAATGTCGCGCCAGAGGCGGGCTATGTGGCAGCCTATGTGGCCTTGGGCGTCGAGCTGGGCCTAGACGAACTAACGTCCACGCTTGCCCGCGAGGGCTACCGGTTTGCCTATCCGACGGTCATCGGCCCGCCCGGCCACGGCCGCCTAGAGTTCTTCTACACCGGCTCAGAGCCCTTGACGGCGGCCGACCGCGAGATCTTTGCCACCGCCTTCAAGCACAAGACGCCTGAGCAGCTGGCCCACTTGCAATGGGTGGCGCCCGGCCAGTTCTCGGCCGTGGTGCTGCCCGGGGTGGGGTTTGCGCCCGACCGTTTTCGGATGGGCTATGGCGGCGGCTTTTACGACGGCTACCTGGCGCGGCTCGACCGTCGGCGCACCTGGGCCTTTGGCATCGGCTTTGACGAGCAGGTCTGCCGCTCGCTGCCCATCGAGCCGCACGACCAGCGCCTCGATGCCGTGGTCGCGCCGAGCACCCTGTCCGCCCGCCCCATAGTCGCGCTCTAGCGTCGCGCCC
>WRFC01000166.1 GCA_009779015.1 Coriobacteriia bacterium
GAGTTGAACTCCAGCGTGCTGCCGTCCGGCTTGGTGATGGTGTAGCTGACGTCGTCGGGCGCGCTGGCATCGTGGCGTGTGAGGCCAAAGTCGTAGCCCGCCGGGCTCTGCCACCCACCGCCTGCCTGTGGAGAAAAGACCAGGTGCCGCCCATCCTCTGTGATATAGGTGATGCTGCCGTCCTGGCCGGCCATGATCATTTGCTGGAATGGCGTTGACCAGCCCCGGCCAAAGGGGCCGGCGCTCTGTGGGGCCAAAGAGTTGTACGAGCGGGTGAGGTCGAACGCCGAACCGTAGACCTGGCTGGAAGAGTCGGTCTGCTCAAGGTAGAAGTTGCCGGTGTTCATGTTCACCGGCTCCATGTCAAACTCCGAGACCTGGCTCCTGCCCATGTTGGCATAGATCAGGCTGCGCATCTGCGCAAGGGTAAGCTCGTCTGGGCGTGAGTAGGGGATGGTCGCATTCTTATTTGGATTGCGGATAAAAAAGCTGTCTCCCGGCATGCAGAGGTTGTCGCCGATTCGGTTGTCCAGGGCAATCTGGTTACGTGAGACGCCATAGTAGTTGGCAATATAGGGCAGTGTGTCTTGGTCTTTGATCTGATAGGCGATGAACTGGTCAGAGTACCCTGGCGGGGTCTGCTCATAGTCTCCGTTCGGGTTCACCCAGATGTCATAGGTGCTCGTGCCTGTCGCCATCACACGGTAGAGCGTATCAAAGAACATCGTGCTGCCCAAGAAGAGCTTAGATTGCCAGTTTGACTCATAAAGCCCCGTGTAGCCTAAGGTAAACGAAAGTTGGCTACCAAAGGCGTCGGAGTCCGGGTAGTCCGGCTCTGGCTCGGCTTTTGCATAAACGCCTGAGTCCACAGCCTGAAAGCTGCCTTGGTCCTGCTCTTGCAGCTGGTAGTCGACTAGCCAGGTCGGCCGCACAAGGCCGTCGGCAAACAGGCCGATAAAGGTCTGTTGGTTGCCGTCTTTGTTCACCAGCGGGCGGAGGTTGACGTTCGGGGCCGTGATGGGCAAGTTCTCGTCCACTGCGTTCGGCACCGTCCAAGAGAGCTCGATGTACAGCGGGCGCCCACCGTGCACGTTGCCGGTGCCAGAGAACGAGACGGCCGGCTGGTTAGCGTTCTCGGGCATCAGCATGATGCCGCGGTTCGTCGCGGGGTCGCGCTTCCACTCCTTAAAGGCATCGGTGATGTCAAAGTCCATCCAGCCTGCGCCCGCCGGTGTGTACTGCGTGTTCAGGTAGGTCAGGCCGCCCGGCGGCAGCGGGCGGTTGTTCCAGGTCAGCCTGCCGTCACCGCCCCAGGGGGCAGTGATCATCATCGCATCAATGGCCAGGCCGTCGCCCGGCAGCCCCTGCACAGTACCGTACTTGTAAGCCGAGAGCTTGGCCGAAAGAATCGCCCGATCTGGTATGTCTTCTACATAAGGCGTTATATCGACAATCTGGATGTATGACCAGGACTGCCCGTAAGTGATACCGGCGACCCCGACCAAGCTGCCGTCCTCAAAGCCGGCGTAGAGATAGGGCACGTTAAAGTGCTCCATGTCCGGGCCAGAAGAGTACCCGGCAAACTCCTGGATCGTCCCTTGCACGAGGTTGTCCGAGTCCAGGTCGTGCGTTGGGTCGATAACCACTGGCCAGGTGCGCTCAGGATCGGCCAGCCACTGGTCGTCCGGGGTAATGGTCATGGTTACGCCATCTGCCGAGGGCTCGAGCGCGAGCTGAATATCTGTGCTGTAGACACCTGAGGCATCGGTCATGGCTGGTGTGTCTATGACAAAGACCGGTTTTGCATCTTGGTCGTTTTCTTGCCCGTCCTCAAAGCCGAGCACTTGGCCGTTGCTGAGGACAAAGGTGATACCGGGTGCACTCAGTGCGTAGTCGAATTGCTTGAGCATGCTGGGGTGGCTCAAAATGACGTCTTCTTCGACCGTGGCACCATGGATGGTGTACTGGATGTCGATGCCGTCAGCCACAGAGTTGTAGTAGATGGCGTTCTCTTTAGCCACAGCGTTTTCAAGGGTGCCAAACAATGGAGTGGCCGAGAGCGTGTATCCATCTTTCTCGTAGGTAACCGCACCGCCCTGCTTGGGCAATGCGATTGAGTATGAGTTATCGGCATTCGTCAGGCTGTCGCCCTCATCAATCAGTGTGTTGTCGATGTCCTTTTCTTGGCCGTCGCTGTCTGTAAAGGTCAGGGGGTCGTTTTGGATACGCGTCGTAAAGGTGCCGTCCTGGTTTGCCCAGGTCTTGGAGTAGCGGTCATGCGAGACTTCGCGCACCGCGCCATCGGGGGCTTCGGGCGTATCGTCTAGGGTCGGCTCTTTTAAGAAGGCGGGGTCGGGGGCTTGGGCGGCGTCGCCGGGTGTGGGGTCGGTGGGCTCGTTGGCGGTTTCAGGCTGGTCTAGCGGCTCAAGCGAAGCTGCTGCATCGGTGGCCGCCTTGGTTGCTGCATCGGTGGCTGCATTGGTGGTCGCCTCGACGGATGCATCGCTGGTTATATCGGTGGGCGCCTCGCTGGTTGTATCGGTGGGCGTCTCGGCGGCCGCCTCGACGGATGCATCGGTGGGCTGTTCGATCGACCCTGTTGAAGCCGGCTCTGCTGCAACATTGTCCTGCGGTGTCGGTTCTGTGGCACTGGCTGATGTCGCCGTCCCAATGCTGCTGTCATCTACAGCATAGATCGGTTTGGCCGGCATCAGGCCGGCCACAAGGACGATAACGACGATCAAGCTGATCGGCTTGCGCATCGGAAAGTCCGGGCTTTTATGCCTGGCCTCTGTGACCCCAGCCGTCGGCCGGGTATGCAGGTTCTCTGGTTTTCTCTTCTGCAGAGGGTTGGGCAATTTTTCGCTCTTGCGGCCTGGGTAGCCGCGATACATGATGACGAGCACCACTATGCCGAGACAAGCTAAAAGTATGCGCTGGATAACCACGAGCGCCGTCCACTGCGGCAACAGAGCAAAGGCCAGAGAGATAGCCGCTCCGACAA
>WRFC01000167.1 GCA_009779015.1 Coriobacteriia bacterium
CCCTCTGGCGACACATGAAAGCAGTTGACCTTGACGCCCTGGTCGCGCTCCAGCTTTTTCAGTGGGCGCCAGACGGCGTTATGTTCGATGTTCGAGGTCAGCACGGTATCGCCGGGCCTCAGGTACCCTTTGATGACGGTATTGATAGCCTCTGTGGCGTTTTGCGTGAAAACGATCTCGCTCGGTTTTTGCGCACCTATCAGGGCGGCCAGCGATTTTCGCGTCTCATAGACGAGCTTCTCGGCGGTCATCGCCTTCTCATAGTTGCCCCGCCCCGGGCTCGCCCCGTTGCCGCGCATATAGGCCTCGATAGCAGCATAAACGCATTCCGGTTTAGGAAACGAGGTGGCGCTGTTGTCCAGATAGATGCTCATGCTCCTGCCCATTCGTAATAATAGATGCCCAGCTGCTTCTGTTATTTGCGACAGACGCTGGTAGCACATAGTAAATCGTCTATATGTTAGATAACCCATCGAAATGTGTCAATCTGAACAGTGCACCAAAAAACGCCCCGCCCGATTTGCCTGTTTTAAATCCACTTGTGTGAAGATGCAGGCGTCTCGCCTGCATCTTTTTACTAAACTGCTTTTTGTTGCCGGGCTTGAAGGGGTAGAGTGCTGATTGGCAAGAAGGCGCATGAAGAACGGATTCCCTTGTCCAACCATCACTACAGCTAATTCTGGCCAAAATGCACGGATATGCGCAGTGTTTTGCCTGCAATAGGCCATAATCAGCCGATTTATGGCGGATTTCGGGCTTTCAAGCTTGGTTTAGCGCGCAAACCCGTGCAAATTGGCCAAAATTAGCTGTATTCCTGGCAGGCAGCGCACACCCCCGATGGTCTGGGGGGCACGCTGGCCATGCCCGGTGACGCAACCGCTGGGCCAGGCAAGCAAGGCCGACCCAGCCTGGCGCCGACGGCGCCCGGCCTCGCGACGTAGCCCGCCCCGCCCCCCCGCCCTCCGGCGTCCCGGCCAGCCGGCGCTTCTCCCTCTTCTTTTGCCGCCCTTCTAACGCCAACAGCAACAGAAAATGCCGCGCTTGCGCCTGCCCCGTGCACTCCACTGGAAAACAAAACAGTGACAAAATCTTCTATGTGGACACTTAGGTTTTATTATTACCAAAGGACAAAAAACCAACGAATGCCCCCATATAGTTCAGGGCACTTCAAGCACAGTAATGTTGGCAGAAGAGAGGAATGATAAGTATGGCAAAGATTATTGGAATCGACCTCGGCACCACGAATTCGGCCATGGCGGTCATGGAGGGCGGCGAGCCGACCATCATCGTCAACGCTGAGGGCGACCGTACGACTCCAAGTGTCGTCGGCTTTCGCAAAGACGGCGAGCGCGTGATCGGCAAGGCGGCCAAGAACCAGGCCGTGACCAACCCCGAGAACACGGTCTCGTCGATCAAGCGTTTCATCGGCCGCGAGTTCAAAGAGACGGCCAGCGAGCGCGACACCGTCTCGTACGCCGCCAAGGCCGGCAAAGACGGCCGTGTCCAGATCGACATCGACGGCAAAGACTTCACGCCCGAAGAGATCTCGGCCATGGTCCTGCAAAAGCTCAAGACCGACGCCGAGAAGTACACCGGCTCGACGATCACCAAGGCCATCATCACGGTGCCCGCTTACTTCAACGACTCGCAGCGCCAGGCCACCAAAGACGCCGGCCGCATCGCCGGGCTAGAGGTCGAGCGCATCATCAACGAGCCGACTGCGGCCGCGTTGGCCTATGGCCTGGACAAGATTTCTAAAGAGGAGAAGGTCCTGGTCTTTGACCTTGGCGGCGGCACCTTTGACGTCAGCGTCTTAGAGATCTCGGACGGCGTATTTGAGGTGCTTTCGACCTCGGGCGACAACCACCTGGGCGGCGACGACTGGGACCAGCGCGTCATCAACTGGATGGCCGATAAGTTCAAGGCCGAGAACGGCATCGACCTGCGGGCAGACAAGATGGCCCTGCAGCGCTTGAAAGAAGCGGCCGAGAAGGCCAAGATGGAGCTCTCTTCGACCCAGCAGACGAGCATCAACCTGCCCTTTATCACGGCGGACGCCAACGGCCCCAAGCACCTCGACTACACGCTTTCGCGGGCCGAGTTCGAGAAGATCACCGACGACCTGTTGGCACGTTGCAAGCAGCCGGTCGAGACGGCGCTGAAAGACGCCGGCCTGAAGATGGGCGAAGTGGCCGAGGTCATTTTAGTCGGCGGCTCGACCCGTATGCCGGCCGTCCAAGAGCTGGTCAAGAAGCTGACCGGCAAAGAGCCGAACATGAGCGTCAACCCCGATGAGGTCGTGGCGCTGGGCGCAGCCGTCCAAGGCGGCGTGCTGGCCGGCGATGTCGAAGGCATATTGCTGCTCGATGTGACCCCGCTCTCGCTGGGCGTCGAGACCATCGGCGGCGTCATGACGAAGATGATCGAGCGCAACACGACGATTCCGACACACAAGGCCGAGATCTACTCGACGGCCTCGGACGGCCAGACCTCGGTCGAGATCCACGTCCTCCAAGGCGAGCGCGAGATGGCCTCGGGCAACAAGACGCTGGGCAAGTTCCACCTCACCGACATTCCGCCGGCGCCGCGTGGCATCCCGCAGATCGAGGTGGCCTTTGACATCGACGCCAACGGCATCGTCAACGTCTCGGCCAAAGACAAGGGCACGGGGCGCGAGCAGAAGATCACGATCTCGGGCTCGACCGCCCTCTCTGACGACGAGGTCGACCGCATGGTCAAAGACGCCGAGTCGCATGCCGACGAGGACGCCGCCCGCAAGCTCGAGGTCGAGGTGCGCAACACCGCCGATAGCCTGGTCTATGCGACCGAGAAGACCCTGGGCGAGCTGGGCGACAAGGTGCCGGCCGAGACCAAGACGACGGTCGATGAGGCCATGGCCGACCTCAAAAAGGCGCTCGAAGGCTCGGATGTCGACGACATCAAAGACAAGACCGCCAAGCTCCAAGAGGCCTCATACAAGCTGGCCGAGATCGTCTA
>WRFC01000168.1 GCA_009779015.1 Coriobacteriia bacterium
GTCGTCTTTGACGCCATCGGGCTCGGTTTTCTAATCTTGGCCTTGGTGCTCTCACGGCTGAGGTTCGTCGAAAAGGCCCCGCGCCAAGCCACAGTTTCGGCTGCCCCAGCACCAGCGGGCGCAACAACACCCGCAACACCCGCGACACCCGCGACACCCGCAACACCCGCGACACCCGCAACACCCGCAACATCCGCGACACCCGCAACATCCATAAGCCAAAATGGGGGAGAAAAAAATGCCGATTGAACCAGCCGCCGCCGCCTTCTTTGAAAGTTCTCTGGCCAACCCCTGCCGCCGCATCGCGCTATTAGCGGGCGGGCGGTTCAGCGAGCGCGAGGTCTCGCTGGCCAGCGGGAGCTCGGCGCACGCCGCGCTCGACGCCTACGGGCACACCGTGCGCGACTTTGACCCGGCCGCCGCCGACTTTGCCCAGCAGCTGAAAGACTGGGCCCCCGAGGTCGTCTTTATCGCCCTGCACGGGCGGGATGGCGAGAACGGCGGCATCCAGGGCTTTCTCGAGACGCTGGGGCTAGCCTACACCGGCAGCGGCGTCTTGGCCTCTGCCCTGGCTATGGATAAAGAAAAGAGCAAGCTCTTCTACCAGCATATCGGCCTATCCACCCCGGCCAGTTGCACGGTCACCAATGATCAGATGCTGCAGGGTTGCGAGCAGCAGATCATCTCGACACTCGGCCTGCCCTGCGTTATCAAGCCGGTGGACGAGGGCTCTTCGGTCAACGTCGCAATCGTCCGCGACGAGCCCGGCCTGCGCCCCGCCCTCAGCCATGCCCTCTCGCTGAACTCGCGGCTCTTGGTCGAAAAATACATTATCGGCACCGAGGTCACGGCCTCGGTGGTGAGCGGCTACGATGATGCGCTGCTCGCTCTGCCGGTCATCGAGATCGTGCCGACGGCCGAGTTTTACGACTATCGGTCAAAATATGCCCAAGGCGGCTCCGAGCATTTTTGCCCGGCCCGCCTGCCGGCTGTTGTCTTAGAGCGTTGCCAAGAGGCGGCCAAGCAAGCGCATCGGGTCCTCGGCTGCTCAGGCGCCTCGCGCTCAGACTTTATTGTCAGCCCCGACGGCACGCCTTGGATCATCGAGACCAACACGATCCCCGGCATGACCCAGACCTCTTTGCTGCCCCAGGCCGCCGAGCACATGGGCATCAGCGCGGACCTGCTTTATACGCACCTCGTCGAAACCGCTATCCAAAAAAACAATCGGAGGCAAAAAAACAATGACTTTTGATCTCGCCATCATCGGCGCCGGCCCCGCTGGCCTGGCCGCCGCCATCACGGCACGCAGCCGCTATAAAGACTGCCTGGTCATCTCAAACAAGTTCGAAAGCTCGGCCCTGGCACGCTCTGAACGGGTAGACAACTACCCGGGCATGCCCCGTACGAGCGGGCTTCAGCTGCTCGAGACGATGTACGGGCAAGCCCACAGCCTGGGTGCCCAATTCAGCTTTGAGCGCCTCATCAGCATCCTCCCCTACGGGCGCGAGTTTGGGCTCAGCACCAGCTCAGAGGTCTATTCGGCCAAAGCGGTGGTCCTCGCCATCGGCACTCAAAGCGTCAAGCCGCTCGAAGGCGAGGCCGAGTTCTTGGGGCGCGGCGTCAGCTACTGTGCCACCTGCGACGGCATGCTCTACCGCGACCGCAAGGTCGTGTTGTACGGGCTCTCGGACGAGTCGATACACGAGGCCAACTTCTTAATGCAAATCGGCTGCGAGGTCTACTTCCTCAGCCCAGATCTGGATAAGAGCGCGGCCTTTGCCAGTGGCCTGGCCGCCGGAGTGAACCTCATCGAAGGCCGCCTGACCGCCATCGTCGGCGGCGAATTTGGCATGGCCGGAGTGCGCTATACGACAGCCAATGCAAACTATGAGCAGATCTTGGATTGCCAGGGCGTGTTCATACTGCGCCCCTCTATCGCACCGGCCGCCTTGGTCAGCGGGCTTAAGATGGACGGTGCGTTTATCAGCGTGGACGAGCGGCTTTCGACAACCGTACCAGGTATCTTTGCGGCTGGGGACTGTGTGGGCGGGCGCCTGCAGATAGCCAAATCGGTCGGCCAGGGGCAGATGGCCGCCTTCTCGGCAATCGATTATCTAGAGTCAGTCTGAGTTTTAGATGTTACAGGGCGCTAGAGGCATTTCTTAACGACCAAGATCTCTTTTACTTCTCCCGCTATTGGCACTTGATAAGTCGCGGGCTCGTCTGTGTAGCCGCGGAGCGCCCAAAAGCTGCGGCCGCTTTGATCGATCGGGATGGCCGAGAGGCAGACCTTGTCGGGGCTTTGCGAGTGGCGGGCATAAGACTCGACCGTGCTGACGATGGCCGTGCCGATGCCTTGCAGGCGGTTCTCGGGGTTGATGATCATGTGCTGGATGACCCAGTCTTCGCGCTTTGGCCAGCCGATCACGAGCAGCGCGTAACCAACGAGCCGGTGGTCGCGATAGGCCCTGAAGAGCATCCTGTCCGAGTCGTCGGTGCCGGGGAGGATGTTCAGCTCTTCTTCAAAACTGAGGTCCTCGTGCGTCGTGCCGATGCTTTCGACGATCCCCCGCATGGCCAGCTGGCGTAGCTGCTCAAGCTCAACGACCTCGATCTCGGCCAGTTGGCTGACAAAGACGCTGTTCACGATAATATCGGTTGGGGCAGCCTGTTTTTGGTTAAAAAGCTCATAGCCAGGGGGTGCTTCTTCGCCGGTTGGCATAATAGAGCCACTTAAATTTGGATCGGTCATAGTCGCTGCCTCCTCTTCGTGTGGTGATTATGCGTCCCCCAGAAGAAATAAGTATACTTCTACTATGGATGAAAAAGGCACTCAGAACAACGGGCCAGAGAGCCCGCACTATCAAGACCCCTTGCGCAAGCTCGGCTTTGGGGTCTTTGGCGACTCTGACCTCGAGCTCAAGGCCGAAAGCTCTTATCCCCCGGTGGCCGAGCTTTACCAGGGGTTTTATGCCGATATCGAGGTCGA
>WRFC01000169.1 GCA_009779015.1 Coriobacteriia bacterium
GAGCAGGCGCTTGGCCGTACGCCGCTCTTGCTGTTTGCAGACCCAGCGGGCGCTGTTGGCCGGGTCGGGCGCTACGCCGCCGCCAGCCGCTGCGCCATCAGCAGCAGTGCCCGCGCCGCCCGTGCCGCCGTCAGCAGCGGTGCCGTCAGCAGCGGTGCCGCCCGTGCCGCCGCCGCCCGTGCCGACCGCCCCCTCGGCCAGCTCAAAGAGCTCTTTGCGGAGGTTGCCAAACACGGTAAAGCGCCCCTTGGCGCCCGCATCGGAGTAGAGCTCGGACTCGGTAAAGCGGCGTACCAGGTAGCGGACGTAGGGCTCATAAGAGCCAGGCAGGCCTGTCACCGGCGTGCTCAACGACGCCGGCAAAAGGCCGTCGAGCGCCCGTAGGTATTCGAGCACCTCTTCGACGCGCTCGATCTTCTCCCCTTTTTTGGCGGTCTTTAAATCGATGGCCAAGAGCTCGGGCAGGCGGCTCTGGTGGTCGATGTAGTCAAAGAAGTCGAGGTTTTGCTGGGCGATCGCCCGCAGCTCGGCGGTGCTTAGGCCAGAGCGCTTGAAGTGGCTGACAAACGAGTCAAAGCTGCCGTAGTTGGGCGAGACCTCGCCCAGGCTCTTGCCGTAGAGCGGGTCGCCCAGGGGCAGGTCGCGCAGGATCTGGTTGATCAGCTTGGCTTTTTCGAGGTTCGTGACCAGGCTTTCAAAGGCCCCGAGGGCGAAGTATTCGGGGTAGCGGGAGCGGAGCATGCGGCAGAAGCCGTGGAAGGTCGAGATCTCGGCCAGGTAGGCGTCGCGGCCGATGAAGTCGAGCAGGCGCTTGCGCATCGCCTCGGCGCCGGCCTCCATGTAGGTCAGGCAGAGGATGTTGGAGGCATCGATGTCGCGCTCGGCCAGGATGTTGACGAAGCGCAGCCCCAGCAGCTGGGTCTTGCCTGTGCCAGGGCCGGCCACCACCAGCACCGGGCCGTCGATGGCGTTGATGGCGGCCAGTTGCTCGCTGTTGGGCTCGTTGACCCCGAGCCTTTGGGCAAGGGTGGGCATCAGCGGCCGCCTTCTGTGCCGCGGCCGGGGGTGCCGGGGCGGGGGCCGGGGTCGGGGGCGCCGGGGCGGGGGCCGCCAGCAGCGCTGCGGCCGGGGGCGCCGGGGCGGGGGCCGGGGCCGGGGCCGGGGGCGCCAGCAGCGCCAGCAGCGCCGGGGCCATCGTCGCTCTGGTGGCCGAGGTCGGCTGCGGCCGCAGCCAGCAACACCGCAGGCTGGTTGGCCAGGCGGCCGTCGATGATGCCGTCTAAGAGCCGCTCTAGCTCGGCCCCCAGCTCTGGGCCGGGTACATAGCCGGCGCGCAAGAGGTCGTCGCCGTTGACCTTCATCTGAGCGAGGCTGAAAGCCGGCTCGGCGGCCAGCGCCCCGTCTAAGGCCACGAGAAAGTCATCTATCCGCACCGCCCGCTCGGCCGCCACATCGGGCTTGTGCGCGCACATGTCAGCGCGCTTGACGGCCATCAGCTGGCGCAGCTTGGGCTCGCCATGCTTGCGCAGCCAACGCAGGACATCTTCGGGGTTGGGCGCCCCCAGATGGTGGGTGATGAGGTCGGCCACCAGGTCGATCGTGTGGCGGTCAAAGCGCAGCGCGGCCAAACGCTGACGCGCGATCTCGGCGCCCAGCTTGGCGTGCAGGTAAAAATGGCCGCGCCCGTTCTCGTCTTGGGTAAACGTCCCAGGCTTGCCCAGGTCGTGAAAAAGCAAGGTCAAACGGACGATCGGGTCCTCGGCGCTGGCCGCCCCGACCGCCTTTACAGTGTGCTCCCAAACGTCATAGCAGTGCCAGGGGCTCTTTTGGTCAAAGCCCACGCACGCGCTTATCTCGGGTATAAAGACAGCCAAGACATCGGGATAAGAGAGTAATGCCGCCTCGACTGCCGGCCCCGCCAGAATGCCCATCAGCTCGTTGCACAGGCGCTCGGCACTGATCTTTTGCAGCAGCTGGCGCTGCCTATGCAGGGCCGCGTCGAGCTGGCCCTCGACAGTCAGGCCGAGCCGCGAGACAAAACGCAGGGCACGTAAGATGCGCAGGCCGTCTTCTTGGAGGCGCTCTGTGGGCTCGCCGACCGCGCGCAAGACGCCGTCGGCCAGGTCCTTCTCCCCCTGAAAAGGGTCAAGCAGGCCGCGGGCCGGGGCATAGGCCAGGGCGTTGACCGTAAAGTCGCGGCGCGCCAGGTCGTCGGCGATGCCCAGGCCAAACATTATGTGCTGGGGGTGACGGGCGTCGGCTGAGCCCGACTCGCCCCGAAAACTCGTGACCTCGACCGGCCGCTCTGCTGTCAAGACGGTCACGGTGCCAAAGGCCAGACCGGTCGGCACGACCGTGAATTCGGGGAGCAGGGCGGCGATCTCTTCTGGCCGGGCGGCCGTGGCCATGTCCCAGTCATGGGGCGGCCGGCCCAAGAGGGCGTCGCGCACGCAGCCGCCGACCAGCCAGCTCTCAGAGCCGGCCTGCTCGAGCTTTTGCCAAAGCCCGATAACATCTGTGGGTAAAGAAATCAACTGCCTGTCCCTCTGCCTGTCCCTCTGATTCTTTGTTTCGCTTGCGCTCTGAGGCTGCAACAAAGGCAGTCAGACGGTCAGGCCAGACGGTCGACGGCCGCCCGCAAGGCTTCGGCCTGGTCGCGCCGCTCCCACGTGAACTCGGGCAGCTCGCGCCCAAAGTGCCCGTAGTTGGCCGTCTTTCGAAAGATCGGGCGCTGCAGGTCGAGTGTCTCGATAATCGCGCCTGGCCGCAGGTCAAAGACCTCTAAGACGGCCTGCGTGAGGACCTGGTCGGGCACCACGGCGCTGCCAAAGCTGTCGACCATGACCGAGAAGGGCTCGGCCATGCCGATGGCGTAGGCCACTTGGAGCTCGCACTGCCGCGCCAGCCCGGCGGCCACGATGTTCTTGGCCACCCAGCGCGCGGCGTAGGAGGCCGAGCGGTCGACCTTGGTGGCGTCTTTGCC
>WRFC01000170.1 GCA_009779015.1 Coriobacteriia bacterium
CGCCGCACCGGACGACGCGGGCCTTTTGGCCAGCGTGCCTACGGCCCTGCCGGCCTTGATGCAGGCTCAGGATATCTCGCGCAAGGCCGTTTCAGCCGGGTTTGAGTGGGAAAGCCTGGCCGCTGTCTGGGAGCAGGTCGGCTCTGAGCTGGAAGAGTACCGCCAGGCCCGTGAGGCAAAAGCGGACGGCGCAGCACATGCTGCTGGTGCCGACCAGGCGGCCGCCGAAGAGTTCGGCGATGTCTTGTTCAGCCTCTGCAACGTGGCACGCAAAGAAGGCATCGATGCCGAGAGCGCGCTGAGGCTAAGCTGCCGCAAATTCCGCAGTCGTTGGGCTATTATGGAGCGGTACGCGCGGGCTCAAGGTGTGCAGATCGAGGACTACTCGACCGCAGAGCTCGAGGACCTTTGGCTGCGCGCCAAGCGCGAGATCGCGGCCGCCAGTGCGGGCTGAGCACGGGCCGAAAGCGGGTCGGGCGCAAGATTACGGCCACCAGGCCACGGCCACCAGATTGCGGCCACCCAAGCAAGAATGGGCCGGGGTTGGCTCAATGCCTGACCAGAGCCGGCCAAGAACCGGCCAAGGGCTGGCCAGGGGTTACGAAAACAAGGAGGAACTATGTCGAACATCATCGATATCTATGCACGCGAGATCCTAGACTCGCGCGGCAACCCGACCGTCGAGGTCGATGTCAGCCTCGACGATGGCGCCTTTGGGCGCGCCGCCGTGCCCTCGGGCGCCTCGACCGGTGCTTTTGAGGCCTGCGAGCTGAGGGACACCGAGTCGGCCCGCTTCGGAGGCAAAGGCGTGCTGACGGCCGTCGAGAACGTCAACGGGCCAATCGCCGAGGCCCTTTTGGGCATGGATGCCAGCGACCAGCGGGCAATCGATGCCGAGCTGCTGGCGCTGGACGGCACGCCCAACAAGACGGGCCTGGGCGCCAATGCCATCCTCGGCGCCTCATTGGCTGCGGCCAAGGCGGCCGCCGATTCTTGTGGCCTCACGCTCTTCTCCTACATTGGCGGTATCAACGCGCATCTTCTGCCGACGCCGATGATGAACGTCTTGAACGGCGGGGTGCACGCCGATAACAACGTTGATTTTCAGGAGTTCATGATCATGCCTGTGGGGGCGTCGAGCTTTGCCGAGGCGCTGCGCTGGTGTGCCGAGATCTACCAGACGCTAAAGAGCGTGCTAAAAAGCCGCAGGCTGTCTACGGCGATCGGCGATGAGGGCGGTTTTGCTCCCGATCTCAAGACCAACGAAGAACCGCTAGAGCTGCTTTGCGAGGCCTGCGAGCGCGCCGGCTACTCGTTGGGCGAGCAGATCGTCTTTGCTATGGACCCGGCCTCGACCGAGTACTATGACAGCGCGCGCCAGGTCTACGTCTTGGCGGCCGAGGGGCGCGAGCTGAGCTCGCCAGAGATGGTCGATTATTGGGCGGCGCTGGTTGACAAGTACCCGATCGCCTCGCTAGAGGACGGCATGGCCGAGGAGGATTGGGAGGGCTGGAAGCTTTTGACCGAGCGCCTGGGCCAGCGCATCCAGCTGGTCGGCGACGACTTGTTTGTCACGAACCCCGAGCGCCTGAGCCGGGGCATCGAGCTGGGCGTGGCCAATTCGATCCTCATCAAGCTAAACCAGATCGGCTCGCTGACCGAGACGCTCGAGACCATCGAGCTGGCCAAGCAGGCGGGCTACAGCTGTGTCATCAGCCACCGCTCGGGCGAGACCGAGGACACCACTATCGCCGAGCTGGCCGTGGCCGTCAACGCTGGCCAGATCAAGACCGGGGCGCCTGCCCGCACCGACCGTGTGGCCAAGTATAATCAGCTGATCCGCATCGAAGAAGAGCTCTGCGACTCGGCCGTCTTCGCCGGTCGCACGGCGCTTAAGCGCCTAAGCTAGCAACGCAGCTTGCGCGCTAGCAAAAGCCTAGGGAGCAGAAAAGGAAACAGGTATCCAGAGCGATCAATGAGCTTTCAGACTTATCTCAACCGAAATACCAAGCGCATGAACCTGATGATTGCCGATTACTTTCAGCAAGAGGTGCACGGGGACATGATGCGCTACCTCTATGGCCCGCTGGCCGATTACTCGGCCAATGGCGGAAAGCGCCATCGCCCGCTGATCTGTGAGCTGGCCTGCCTGGCGGTCGGCGGCGACCCTCAGCGGTCTGTCAGCGCCGCCAGCGCGATCGAGCATTTTCACACGGCAGCCCTGATCCACGATGATATCGCCGACGAGTCGCTGCTTAGAAGGGGCCAGCCGTGCATGCACCTGCGCGTTGGTACCGGGCTGGCCATCAATGCCGGCGACCTGGCACTGGCCCAGGTCACTGGCCTCGTGTTGGCCGACAAAGTGCTAGACGACGCAACCAAGCTGCGCGTCTTGGACGAGCTGGTGCAGATGACCGTTCGCACGATCGAGGGCCAGGCGCTTGACCTCGGCTGGGCGCGCGACAAGCGCTTTGATATCAGCAGCGCCGACTACCTATCGATGGCGACGTTAAAGACCGCCCATTATTCCGGCGGAACGCCCCTCGCGACCGGTGCCATCGTCGGCGGTGCCAATGATCAGACGATCGAGGGCCTACGTAGCTTTGGCCTCTCTACAGGCTTGGCCTTTCAGATCCAGGATGACCTGCTCAATCTCGTGGGCAAGAAAGAGCGGACGCAAAAGGACTTTCGCTCAGACATCACTGAGGGCAAACGTACCATGCTCGTCGTCCATACCCTCGAGCACTCGTCGAGCGCCGAAGAGCTGATCAAGATCCTCTCTGAGCACAGTCATGACCCCAACAGGCTAGACCGGGCAGTGCAGATCATGGAGGCGGCGGGCGCGTTCGACTACGCCCGCACTTATGCGACCGACCTGGTCTGCGACGCCAAAAAGAGGCTAGGGCAGGTGCTGCCCTCGAACAAGCAGGTAGACCTGCTGTTGTCGATGGCCGATTTTTTTATC
>WRFC01000171.1 GCA_009779015.1 Coriobacteriia bacterium
CAGATTCTGAAACAGGCGCGCACCGCCTGCGAGCAATGCCAAAAATGCACCGACCTCTGCCCGCGCGAGCTGCTCGGGCACGACGTCAAGCCGCACATCATGATGCGCGTGGCCAACTACGGCCTGGCCGACTTTGCCAGCATGACGCACGCCCTGGCCTGCACCGAGTGCGGCGCCTGCGCCCTCTACGCCTGCCCCGAACGCCTCTCGCCGCGCCGCATCAACGCCCTGGTCAAGCAACAGCTGGCCGCCGCCGGCATTAAGAACAGCACGGGGGAGAAAAAATCCGCCGCCTCGCCGATGCTGGCCTACCGCCAGATACCGGTCAAGCGGCTGATCACCCGGCTCGGCCTGGGCGAGTACGACCGCCCGGCCCCGCTGGCCCCGCTGGCTGCGGCCGACTGCGACCCCCAAGAGGTACGGCTGCTCTTGAAGCAGCACTTTGGCGCCCCGGCCAGCCCGCTCGTGCAAGCCGGCGACGCCGTGGCCAAAGGCCAGCTGGTCGCCCAGATGGCCGAGGGGCAACTGGGGGCCGACATCCACGCCAGCATCAGCGGCCTGGTCAGCCAGGTCGATGAGACGGCAATCGTGCTCAAGAAGAACTGACGGAGGCCACAGACTAACATGATCAAAGCAATCGGGTTCTTAGAGCTGATCAGCATCGCCAAGGGCATCGAGGCCGCCGACGCCATGCTCAAGGCCGCCCAGGTGCAAATGTACCTGGCCACGCCGACCTGCCCGGGCAAGTACATCGTCTTCATCTACGGCGACGTGGCCTCGGTCGAAGACGCCATGAAGGCCGGCCGCCGCGCCGGCGGCGAGTACCTGGTCGACGACCTCGTCATCCCCAACGTCGAAGAGCAGATCTTCGCGGCCATCACCTGCACCACCACCATCGACACAATCGCCGCCCTCGGCGTCATCGAGTGCCTCTCAATGGCCTCGCTGATCATGGCCGCCGACGCCAGCACCAAAGAGGCCAACGTCCAAATCGTCGAGATCAGGCTGGGCACCGGCCTCGGCGGCAAGTCGTTCGTCGTGCTGACCGGCGACGTGGCCGACGTCAAGACCGCCGTGCAGAGCGGCGTCGAGGCCATCAAAGAGACAGGGAACGTCGTGGACTTCACGGTCATTCCTTCTCCCCATAAAGATTTTAAGAAGCTGCTGCTTTAAAAGGAGGCTGAGGGATGGACTTGGGTTTGACCGACCAGATAGGCGCCTTGGTGCGCGAGCTGATAGCCCAAGAACTGGGCACCAGCGCCGGCCCTCAGGCGCTGGCCAACAAAGCAGAGGGGGAGAAGGCCATGGCCCCGGCGGCTGGCGGCCCCGCCCCGCTTGACGCGCAGATGTTGGATATCCAACGTGACCCCGGCGGCTTTGCCCTGATCAAGGGCGCCAGCGTGGAGTGGGAGTGCTTTGATGCCGAGAAGCTGGGCGACCGCGTGGTCTACCGCCAGCTTTTGACGAGCGCCCAGAGCCCCAACCTGGCCTTTGGCTTTTTAGAGATCAGAGAGGCCGCCTTTGACTGGTTTTTGGGCTATGACGAGGTCGATTACATCTTGCGCGGGACGTGGGAGATCACGGTCGCGGGACATAAGTATGTGGGGCAGGCGGGCGACACGATGTTCATACCCAAGAACACGGCGGTGACCTTTAGCTCGCCCGATACGGCAACGGTGTTTTACACGGCTTACCCGGCCAACTGGGAGGAGCTGTGCGCAGAACAGCCTGATTAAGGCGATCAAGGCCAGGCTGAAAAGCCTGGCCAGCTCGAGAGGTCTGGCCAGTCTGGCCAGTCTGGCAAGTCAGTAAAGTCTGGAAGTTTAGAAGTTTAGAAGTTTGGGAAGTTTGGGAAGTTTTGCGAAAGGACAAAAAATGGATAATCAGATTGCTTTGGGAATGATCGAGACAAAAGGCCTGGTCGGCTCGATTGAGGCGGCCGATGCCATGGTCAAGGCGGCCAACGTCGTGCTCGTGGGCAAAGAGCATGTCGGCGGCGGCCTGGTCACCGTGATCGTGCGCGGCGACGTGGGCGCTGTCAAGGCGGCCACCGATGCCGGCGCGGCAGCCGCAGCCCGGGTGGGCGAGCTGGTCTCGGTGCACGTCATTCCGCGGCCGCATTCCGATGTTGAGAAGATCTTGCCGAAGATCGCCGAGTGAGCCTGCGGCAGCGCGCCCGGGCGAGAGCGATGAGCGAGGGCAAACGATGAGCGAGGACCGACGATGAGCCTGAGCCTGCGGCAGCGCGCCCGGGCCGCCAGGGCAAGCGAGGGCAAACGATGAGCGAGGACCGACGATGAGCGAGGACGAGCGCCAACGGATCATCCAAGAGTATGTGCCGGGCAAGCAGGTCACGCTGGCGCACATCATCGTCAACCCCGATGTCAGCATCTATAAGAAGCTCGGGTTGAACGAGGAAGCCAGCTCTATCGGCATCTTGACCATCACGCCCAGCGAGGCCGCGATCATTGCGGCCGACGTGGCCATGAAGGCCGGCGACATCGAGATCGGCTACATCGACCGCTTTAACGGGTCGCTGGTCATCACCGGCGACGTGGCCTCGGTCGAGTCGTCGATCAAAAAAGTGCTTGAGCAGCTGCAAAAGCTGCACGGGATGGACATCCCCGATGTCACCTACACCTGATCAGCCCGGCCAAGGCGGCCGCACCGACGGCGCTCGCACCAAAGGCGGCCAGGCCGTGCCCAAGATGATGCTCATCGGCGCCACCGGGTGCGGCAAGACGACCCTCTACCAGCGCCTCTTTGCGCTGCCCTTAGACTACGCCAAGACCCAGGCGCTGGCCTTTAACGGGCAGATCGTCGATACGCCCGGCGAGTACCTCGAGAACCGCAACTATTACTCGGCGCTGATGGTGACTTCGATGGAGGTCGATTGGGTGGCGCTGGTGCTGGCCGCCACCGAGACCCAGACCGTCTTTCCGCCCGGCTTTGCCCG
>WRFC01000172.1 GCA_009779015.1 Coriobacteriia bacterium
ATGAACGTGCATATGTGGCGCAAGCGCACAACGCAGGGCGCCCTGGACCAATTGCGCCAGCGCGGGGTCGAGGTCGTAGAGCCAGAGTCGGGTTATCTGGCCTGCGGCGAAGAAGGCGAGGGGCGGCTGGCCGAGCCGGGGCAGATCGTGGCGGCCGTGCTGCGCGTGCTGGCGCGCCATAACGACTGGCGGGGGCGCCGCCTGCTGATTACCGCAGGGGCGACGCGCGAGTATATTGACCCGGTGCGTTTTATCTCGAGCCCGGCCAGCGGCCGCACGGGTTACCTGCTGGCCGAAGAGGCGGCGCGGCGCGGGGCCGAGGTCTTTTTGGTCAGCGGGCCGACCGATCTGCCATCGCCGTTTGGCGTCACCACCGTGCGCGTGACCAGTGCTGACGAGATGTATGCGGCCTGCCTGGGGCTGTTTGCCAAGAAAGACTTTGACGCGGCGGTCCTGACAGCGGCGGTCGCGGACTACCGCCCGGCCGTGCGGGCAGCCCAGAAGCTGAAAAAGACCCAGGGCTTGGCCAGTGGCGAGACAGAGGCGGCGCGGCTCGACCTGGTTTTGAACCCCGACATACTTTCAGCGATTTCTGCCCAAAAAGGCCGCTGTTATGTGGTAGGCTTTGCCGCAGAGTCCGAGAATGTTATCGAGAACGGGCGGGCCAAGCTGCTCGCTAAGGGAGCCGATTTGATCGTGGCAAACGACATCAGCCAAGACGGATGCGGGTTCGCCAGCTGGCAGAACCGATGGCACCTGGTCTCTGTTGAACGAGACGAGGACACCGGTATGGCGGACAAACGCAACCTGGCCGGCCTCTTGCTGGATCGTATCGCAGGCCACCTGCACTGACACGGCAAGCCCAGACAAAGGCCACAGCTTTTATCCTCCAGACAAATAAATGCCCTTATCTCATTTTGGCAGAGACCTTAATGGGTGTTTTGGCAATTGACGAGAACCGCGTTTTGGCGAATGTTGAGCGAACATTAAAAGGAGAAGAACGATGAACAAAGAGACCGCCTACAAGACCTACCTGAGCGAGGACGAGATACCCCGGGCGTATTACAACGTGCGCGCCGACATGGAGCAAAAAGACGCCATGCTGCTGCACCCAGGCACGCTGCAGCCAGTCACGGTTGCCGATATGGAGCCGATCTTCTGCACTGAGCTGGCCAAACAAGAGCTGAACACGACCGACCGCTACATACCGATACCGGCCGAGGTGCTGAGCTTTTACCGCATGTACCGCCCCTCGCCGCTCGTGCGGGCGCACTTCTTAGAAAAGCTGCTAGGCACCCCGGCGCGCATCTACTACAAGTACGAGGGCAACAACACCTCGGGCAGCCATAAGCTGAACTCGGCCATCGCCCAGGGCTATTATGCAAAAGAGCAGGGGCTCTCGATGCTTACGACCGAGACCGGGGCCGGCCAATGGGGCACCGCCATGGCCATGGCCTGCGCCTACTTTGACCTCAAACTAAAGGTCTACATGGTCAAGGTCTCGTACGAGCAAAAGCCCTACCGCAAGACGGTCATGCAGACCTACGGCGCCGAGGTCTTCTCGTCACCCAGCACGACCACCGAGATCGGCAAGCAGATGCTGGCGCAGGACCCCCAGACCAGCGGCTCGTTGGGCAACGCCATCAGCGAGGCCGTCGAAGTGGCCGTGGGCACCGAGGGCGCGCGCTATGTCTTGGGCAGCGTGCTCAACCAGGTGCTGCTGCACCAGTCGGTGATTGGCCTAGAGGCCAAGGCGGCCATGGAGAAGATCGGCGAGTACCCCGACGTCGTGATCGGCTGTGCGGGCGGGGGCTCGAACCTCGGCGGCCTGATGGCGCCGTTTATGGAGGACAAGCTGGCGGGCCGCCCTTCTCCCTATTTTATTGCTGTCGAGCCGGCCAGCTGCCCGTCGCTGACGCGCGGGCGCTACGCCTACGACTTTTGCGACGCCGGGCAGGTGACGCCGCTGGCCAAGATGTACACGCTGGGCCATGGCTTTGTGCCGGCGCCCAACCATGCCGGCGGCCTGCGCTACCACGGCATGAGCCCGATTCTGAGCCAGCTTTACAACCAGGGCATCTTGGATGAGGCGCGCTCGGTCGAGCAGACCGAGGTCTTTGCGGCGGCCATCGACTTCTCGCGCGCCGAGGGCACGCTGCCCGCGCCGGAGTCGGCGCACGCCATCAAGGTGGCCGTCGACGAGGCCCTGAAGTGCAAAGAGACAGGTGAGGAGAAGGTCATTTTGTTTGGCCTGACCGGCAACGGCTACTTTGACCTGATGGCCTACCAGCAGTACCTGGATGGCCAGATGAGCGATTTTATCCCAACCGATGACGATTTAGAGTGCGGCTTTGCGACGATTCCGAGCCTGCCGGGGATCCAGTCATTCTAATGGCTTGGAGCGGGTCTCTATTCCGAAGATGGCGATGACTAGGGCGACTAGGGCAAAGACGACGGTCAGGGTGATGAAGACGAGGGTAAAGCCGGACTGGCGGCCGAAGAGGGCGTAGAGGGCGGGCACGATGAAGGGCGCGATAAAGGCGCCGACGCGGCCGAACGAGGCCGCCCAGCCGACGCCGGTGCCGCGCACGCTGGTCGGGTAGAGCTCGGGCGTGTAAGAGTAGACGCAGCCCCAGGCGCCCAGGGCAAAGAAGTAGAGCAGGCAGCCGAAGGCCAGGACCTGCGCCGGGTTGGCGGCGTGCCCAAAGAGCCAGGCCGCGACGGCCGTGCCCAGCAAGAAGATGACGAGCACCGACTTGCGCCCGATGCGCTCGATCAAGAGCGCGGCGGCCAGGTAGCCGGGCAGCTGGGCGAGGCACATATAGAGTGTGAACTCAAAGCTCTTGACCAGGTCAAAGCCCTGTGCCACGAGGAACGAGGGCGTCCAGAGGACAAAGCCGTAGTAGCC
>WRFC01000173.1 GCA_009779015.1 Coriobacteriia bacterium
AGAAGAGCGAGGCCGGGTTCTTGGACATCTACAGCGAGGCGGTCGCCCTTTGCGTGGCGCGCCAGGCTTTGCTCAGCGCCGGCGCCCCCAGCCACGCCCTGACCGATGGCCTGAACTTCGAAGGCCAGCCGATCGAGTAGGCGTTCGGGGTGCAGCGGCCCGCCCGTGATGTCCGGCGGCCGTGGCGCGGCGCCACCAGCCACGCCCTGACCGATGGCCTGAACTTCGAAGGCCAGCCGATCGAGTAGGCGTTCGGGGCGCGGCGGCCCGCCCGGGGCGCGGCGGCCCGCCCGGCGGCCCGCCCGTGATGTCCGGCGGCTCGCCCGGGACTCGCCCGGCGGCCCCCCGGCGGGGCACTGCAAGGGGCACTAAGTTGTTCGTAGGCAGAGGAGATCAATGGCACTACTAGTATGCAAGTTCGGCGGCACTTCGCTGGCCACCCCCGAGCGGGTGCAGGCCGTGGCCAAAAAGCTCGTCGCCTACCACCGGCAGGGCGAGCGCGTGGTGGCCGTCGTCTCGGCCATGGGCAAGACCACCGATGACCTGCTGGCGCTGGCCAAAAGCGTCAACCCACATCCGCCCGCCCGCGAGCTCGATCGCCTTTTGGCCACCGGCGAGCAGGCCAGCATGGCCGTGCTGGCCATGGCCATCGAGGCCTTGGGCGTGCATTCGACCTCGCTCTCGGGGCGCCAGGCCGGGATCATGACGACCACGGTCTTCTCCCGCGCACAGATCTCAGAAGTGCGGGCGGACCGCATCAACGAAGAGCTGGACTGCGGCCGCATCGTCGTGGTGGCCGGCTTTCAGGGCATCACGCCCAAGGGCGACATCACGACGCTCGGGCGGGGCGGCTCGGACACCACGGCCGTGGCCTTGGCCGCCGGCCTGCAGGCCGACCTTTGCGAGATTTATTCAGATGTGGCCGGCGTTTATACGGCCGACCCGCGCATCGTGCAGCGCGCTAGCAAGCTAGCAAACATCAGCTACGAGGACATGCTAGAGCTCGCCGCCGCCGGGTCGGGTGTGCTCCAGATGCGCTCGGTCGAGCTGGCGCGCAACTTTGGCGTGACCATTTATTGCCGCAGCGCGTTCAGCGCTGATGTCGGCACCTACGTGAGAGAGGGCAAGGCCATGGAAGAGTCGATAGTCACCGGCATCGTTTCGGACCTCAGCAAGGCCAAGGTCACGCTGCGCGGCGTGCCGGATCGCGTGGGGCTGGCGGCCGAGCTGTTTGGCACGATCGCCGATGGTGGCGTGCTGGTCGATATGATCGTTCAGAACATCTCGGAGTTCGGCCTCACCGACATCAGCTTCACGGTGCCCAAAAGCGAGCTGTCACGGCTCGAGCCGATCCTCGACAAGCTCGTGCAGATACTGGGGGTGCGCGGCTTCATCGTGGCCGAGGACGTGGCCAAGATCTCGGTCGTCGGCGCCGGCATGCAGTCGTCGCCCGGCATCGCCGCGCAGATGTTCAAAGTGCTGGCCAATTGCGGCGTCAACCTCGACATGATCGCCACCTCGTCCATCCGCATCAGCGTGGTCGTCGGCGCGGCGGGCGTCGAGCAGGCCATGCGCGAGCTGCACACGGCCTACGGCCTCGACTCCGACTCGGACTTTGCCGACACCCACCTGACCGCCGCCGAGCTCGAGGCCAAGATGACCAAAGGCAGGTAAAAAAGCAGGTCAAAGGGGGGAGAAGAGCGCAGTCAGTCGGCGCGGTCGGTAAACGCGTCCAGCAGCGCGGCCGGCACCGGGTCAGCTCGGCAGCCGGGCACGGGCAGGCCACGCGGTAGGTAACAACGGTTGGCCACCAGGCGACGCGGACGGGTAACGCGGACAGGCAACGCGCGAGTCAACAAGGACAGGTCGAAATGGTAAAACAAAGCAAGGCCATCGGGTTTCTCATCATTGCCCTGGTCTACGTCGTCGCGGCGGCCGTCGGTTTTTGGGTCTTTGCGGCCCTGCCCGACTTAACGGTCTTTTGGCGCATCCTGGTCGCCGACCTCGGCGCCACCGTGGTCGTCTACCTGGCCGGCGTCGCGTTTGGCAACTCCTCGGTCTACGACCCCTACTGGAGCGTCGCCCCCATCGTCATCCTCATCGGCCTCGCCGCCTACTACCACCAGCTCAGCTGGGGCGTCATACTGCTCTTGCTGGCCGTCTGCTATTGGGGCATCCGCCTGACCGCTAACTGGGCATACACCTTCAAAGGCCTGGCCAGCGAAGACTGGCGCTACGTCGGCTACCGCCAAGGCTACCCCCGCCTCTTCCAGCTGATCAACTTCTTCGGCATCCACCTCTTCCCCACGCTCGTGGTCTACCTCTGCCTGCTGCCCGGAGTCGTCTTCATCCAAGACAACGCCTGCCTCGTCTGCTCCACAGCAGCCAGCGTCGTCAACGGCGGCACCCTGGGTATCTTAACGGTCGTCGGTTTTCTGATCTGCGTCGGCGCCGCCACCCTGCAGCTAGTGGCCGACTGGCAAATGCACCGCTTCCAGCGCCAAAACGCCAAAATGGAGAAAAGCGCACATCCCGCCGACGCTGCGATAGCAGCCGCCGGCTCAGAGGCGTCCAGCAGCGGCCACACCAGCGCCGAGCGCAGCGATGGCGCGACCGGGAGCGATAACGCCAGGTTGGGTAGCGCCGAGCTAAGCGATGGCGCGGCCAGCAACACACACCGCCCCCTGATCCGAACCGGCCTCTGGAAACACGCCCGCCACCCCAACTACCTCGGCGAGATCCTCATGTGGTGGGGCGTCTACATCATCCTGCTCTCGGCCGACCCAGCCTCCTGGATCCTCGGCTTCGGCGCCCTGGCCAACACCCTGATGTTCCTCTTCATCAGCATCCCCATGGCCGACAAGAACAACCGCGC
>WRFC01000174.1 GCA_009779015.1 Coriobacteriia bacterium
AGAGGATGGCGCCCCAGAGGAGGGCGCGCCAGAGGGCGCCCCAGGGGAGGGCGCACCAGTAAACCCAGAGGGAGGCGCGCCAGGGGGCGCGCCAGAAGGCGAACAAAAGGACCCACAACAAAACGTGCAAGAAAAGAAAGAAGGGTGAAGATGGAGTACGCACTTCAAGTCGAGCACCTGGCCAAGGCCTTCGGCCAGACGAAAGCGCTCAAAGATCTGAACCTCGTGGTCGAAGAGGGTAAAGTCACCGGGTTTCTTGGCCCCAACGGCTCAGGAAAATCCACAACCATCCGCATCATTTTGGGGCTCTTGCATGCCGATGCCGGCCAGGTGAGCCTGCTCGGCGGCAACCCCTGGACAGATGCGGTTGCCCTGCACAAGCGTTTGGTCTATGTCCCAGGCGATGTGGCGCTTTGGCCAAACCTGACCGGCGGCCAGATCATCGATGTGCTCGGCCGGCTCTCGGGGGGCATCGACAAAAAGCGCAAAGACGAGATGCTCGAGCGTTTTCAGCTCGACCCGCGCAAGAAGGCCAAAGCCTACTCTAAAGGCAACCGCCAAAAGGTGGCCTTGGTTGCGGCCCTGGCCTCGCATAACGAGCTTTTGCTGCTGGATGAGCCGACCAGCGGCCTCGACCCGATCATGGAAGCGGAGTTTCAGGCCTGCATCCGCGAGGTCAAAAAAGAGGGGCGTTCGGTCTTGCTCTCATCGCATATTTTTGCCGAGGTCGAAAAGCTGGCCGACACCATCACGATCATCCGCGAGGGCCAGACGGTCGAGACCGGTACACTGGCCGAGCTGCGCCATCTGACCAGCACGCAGATCCATGCCACGATTGCCGGGGCTTCAGAGTCGCTGGCCCAGCTGCCGGGCGTCAAAGATTACCGCAGAACCGATGATACGGTCATCTTCTCAGTTGACCATGACTACCTTGCGGGGGTGTTAGACGCCCTGGCCAAACTGCAACCGAGCTCTTTGGTGGTCAACCCGCCCAGCCTCGAGGACATCTTTCTCTCGCATTACACGGCAGACATGAGTGCCGAACAGGTAGCCGTCGTGAAAGGTGAGCTATGATGAGCGCCCAAGCCGCTGCGGCGCACAGCGCACATAGTGCGGCCAGGCCGACCGCTACCCCGACAAAGGGACAGCATCACGGCCTCACGCATCTGGGAGCGATGGTCAGGTTCACGCTGCGCTATAACTGGTTGCGCCTTTTCATCTGGTTCTTGTTGACCGTGGGGATGGTGGCCTTCGTCGCCATCTACTATACCTACCTGTCTCAGCACTCCGCCGACTTTGCCAGCCAGTTCGAAGGCCTCTTGGCCAACCCCTCGATGCTGGCGATGCTCGGCTCGGTGACGACGGTCGGTAATGCTGACGCGCCGCTGGGGGCGTTGGTCTGGATGAAGATCTGGATGTTCACGGCCTTGATGCTGAGTATCGGGATGCTTTTCTTAGTCACCCACAACCTGCGGGCGGACGAGGACAGCGGCCGCATCGAGCTCTTTCGCTCGCGCCCCTTGGGGTTGCATAGCCGCTTGGGTGCGACGGTCATTGTGACTGCGGTCTTCAGCTTGGTCATCGGCATTTTGATCGCCTTGGTCTCGATGGGACTGCAGCTTAACCTGGGTACCCATGGCACCGATTATGGCATGGCCGGATCATGGGTCTTTGGGCTTTCGATCACCATGGCGGGTTGGCTGGGCATCGGCATCGCGGCACTCTTCAATGAGCTGGCGCCATCTTCGGGCACAGCCAATACCTTAGGCACGGCCTTGATTGCCGTTTTCTATCTGATCCGCATGGTGGCCGAATTGTTCTCGTCAGCCAACGGGTCGCCTTCGGCCGCCCTTTGGATCTCACCCCTGGGCTGGGCCGAGAAGATGGACCCCTGGGGCAACAACCTGGTCTGGCCGCTCTTTGCCATGCTTGTCCTGTTTGCCGTCTTTGTGCTGGTGGCCTGGATAATCGAGGACAAGCGCGACTACGACGGGTCGCTCATCCCTGCCCGTTTGGGTAAAGCCCAGGCCGGCAACCTGATGACCCGGGTCTGGGGCCTCTCGGTCCGCCTCCATCGCACTTCGTTCATCAGTTGGGCGATTGGCGTGGCCATCTTTGCGGCGGTCTTTGGCTCGATCGTCCAACAGTTTGCCTCGATGGTCGCCGACCTTGGGCTGCAAGGGCTCTCCACGGCCGGCGTCAACCCCGAGTACCTGATCATCGGGATGCTCGCCTGCTTCATATCCCTGGCCATCTGTGCCTTTACCATTCAGTCGGCCGGCATGATGTCGCTGGATGACAGCCGCGGTCTCTTAGAGGCCCAGCTGGCCGGTGGCGTCTCACGCCTCGGCTGGATCTTGCAACGCCTGCTGGTGACGGTCATCGGGACCGTCCTCCTCCTGCTGATCGGCGGCCTCTTCTTTGGGGTCTCGTGCGCGGCCAGCTTACACGACTGGTCGTACCTGCCGCTGGTCCTAGGCGCGGTCTTCGTCCACTTTCCCTCGATGCTCGCCCTGCTGGGCGTCGTGGTGTTCTGCTTTGGCTGGCTGCCCCGCCTGGCCATCCCCCTGGGCTGGGTCTTTGAGGGCGCGACCTGGTTTGCCCTGATCGTGCTGATGACGCTGAACATCCCGCAATCGGTGATCCGCTTTCTGCCCTTCCTCAACCTCTCCACCGTCCCGGCCACGACCCTCACCTGGCAGACCGGCGCGGGCGCGCACATGCTCAGTTGGTGGCGCTTCTTCTTCATGCTGGGCGTCGCCCTGGTCCTGATCATCGTCGGCCTAATCGGCTTCCGCAGGCGCAACGTGCCCAGCAACTAAGCCAC
>WRFC01000175.1 GCA_009779015.1 Coriobacteriia bacterium
GCTGGGGAGGTGCCGATTGACCATGCCGCGAATCATTCTGCATGTCGATATGAACTCTTTTTATGCCTCGGTCGAGCAGGCCGAGCACCCGGAGTTGAAGGGCAAGCCCGTGGCTGTGGCCGGCAAGTCAGAGCTGCGCCATGGCATCATCTTGACCAAGAGCACCGAGGCCAAGAAGTACGGCATCAAGACCGCCGAGGCAATCTGGGAGGCGCGTCAGAAATGCCCCGACTTGATTGTCCTGCCGCCTGACTATGGGCTCTACAAGCGCTATTCGGCCCTGGCCCGCGACATCTATTATCAATACTCCGACCAGGTCGAGCCCTTTGGCCTGGATGAGAACTGGATCGACCTGACCGGATCGCTGCACCTGCATGGCGGCCGCGCCCGCCTGGTGGCCGAAGAGATCAGCGAGCGCATCAAGGCCGAGCTGGGCGTGACTGTGAGCATCGGGCTTTCGTGGAACAAGATCTTGGCCAAGTTCGGCAGCGACTACGAAAAGCCTGACGCCATCACCGAGATCAACCCAGACAACTTTGAAAGCCTCTTCTGGGCGGCCCCGGTCGAGGACCTGCTCTATGTCGGCCGCGCCACGCAGCGCAAGCTCAATGCCTTTGGCATCATGACTATCGGCGAGCTGGCGGCCGCCCCCGACGGCTACCTGCAAAACCGCTTGGGCAAGATCGGCTTTATGTTGCGCCGCTTTGCCCGGGGCGAAGACGACACGCCCGTCAAGTCCTACGACCCCGAGGCCAAAGACGTCGATCGGGCGATCAAAAGCTACGGTAACGGGCTGACCGCGCCGCACGACATCATTACGCCCGAAGACGCCCGCGCCCTCATCTACCTGCTGGCCGAATCGGTGGCGCAGCGCCTGCGCGAGGGCGGCATGCGTGCCTCGGTCGTCTCTATCGCCGTCCGCGACGGCGAGTTCTTGACCTTCTTCTCGCGCCAGCGGCGGCTGCCCAGGCCAACGGTCCTGACCCAGACGATCGCCAGCGTGGCCTGGGAGCTGCTCCAAGAGAACCAGATGCTCGATGCGGGCCACCCGGTGCGCGGGATGGCCGTGCGGGTCTCTGGCTTAGAGCTGGCCTCTGCCCCGCAGCAGCTCGCGCTGTTCACGGGCGACGAGGTCAAGCTCGAGCGGCTGGACCGGGCGATCGACGTCTTGCGCCGGCGTTTTGGCAACACCTGCATCCAGCGGGGTATAGAATTGGTCGATAAGAGCCTTTTAGGCCTGGATATCAAGAGCGAGAACACCGTGCACCCGGTCGGCCTCTTGCACAGCTAGAAAGGAGTCTTTATGTGCGGGCGTTTTATTGTGGTGCCCAAAGAGGTCCTGAGCGAGATCATCCAAGAGATCGAGGCAAACCGCCCCATCAACCCGATGCCCGACTGGCCGGCCGTGCGTCAGGCGGCCTACCCGGGCTCGGATGTCTCAGTCGCGCTTTTGAACGGCGGCCAGCTGGCCGCGACCGAGCTGCGTTGGGGCTACGAGGCCTCGTGGAGCCGAGGCCTGATCTTTAACACGCGGGTCGAGACAGCGCTGAAGCCGGGGCGCAACATGTGGCAAGAATCATTGCGTGAACGGCGTTGCCTTGTGCCGACCTTTGGCTTTTATGAGCCGCACCAGACCGAGACCGGCACCAGCCCGCGCACCGGCAAAGAGGTCAAGCAGCAATACCTGTTTACCAGGCCCGACGACCCGGTGTTCTTCTTGGCCGGCGTCTATGAGTGCGAGAGCAGCGGCCAAGGCCGTTTTTCGGTGCTCACGACCGTGCCCAACCGCGATGTGCAGCCTGTGCATAACCGGATGCCCCTGGTCTTAGAGCAGCACGAGCTAGAGACTTGGCTGCAGGGCGACTACCTGACCCTGTTCGACCGTTCGGCCGTGCGCCTGTCAGCGTCTAAAGCGGTCTGAAGGTCGTTTTGTCGAAAAAAGGCCCTTGAATGGCCTTAACCTGAGAGCGAGAATCTGAACAACAACTTTATACTGGCTCTACTATGATGCTCAACGAGGGCAAGCCAGGGGAGGCAACAATATTTTGAGATATCTGTGTCCCAAGCTCGGCAGCTGGACAAAAAAAGGCAGGTCTACGGCCGCCCGGCGCTTGGCGTGCGCATCTATTTGAACTTGCTGCCTTGGGGCTTGATCTGCGGATCAGTGTGGGAGAATTGTGAATGTCGGAGCAGGGGACCAAAGGACGTCTAATAACAGGCGCGCCTGACGAAGAGGGCAGGCCAGACCAAAGTGGCGCACGCGCCGGCCGGGGGAAGCTGAAGGTCTTTTTTGGCTATGCCGCCGGTGTCGGCAAGACCTATGCGATGCTCGATGAGGCGCGCGAACTCCAAAAAAGCGCCATCGATGTCGTCGTTGGCTATATCGATTCAGAGGCCAGCCCCGAGACGCTCCGTTTACTTGAAGGGCTGCCGGCCATTGGGCCGGACGGCGCTTCTTTACTATCGTCGGCCACTGCACCGCCACAGTTCGACATCGACGCCGCCCTCAAGCGGCGGCCGGCGGTCATATTGGTCGATCAGCTCGAGCACACGAACGGGCCGGGCGCCCGCAACAAAAGGCGCTATCAAGACATCGAAGAGCTGCTGGCCGCCGGCATCGATGTCTATACGACCCTGAGCGTCCAGCACCTGTCCAGCCTGAACTATGTGGCCAGCGACATCACCAAGGCCGATGTCGCCGAGACCGTGCCGGACAGCATCTTCGACCGTGCCGATAAAGTCAAGATCATCGACATCGAGCCCGACGAGCTGCTGCGGCGCCTCAGCGCCAGCGCCCCCGCCGCC
>WRFC01000176.1 GCA_009779015.1 Coriobacteriia bacterium
GATGTCTTTTATGAGGCCGACGGCGCCTACACGGGCGCCATCTCGGCGGCCATGCTGCAAGAGCTGCGCTGCGCGTATTGCATCATCGGGCACTCCGAGCGCCGCCAGTACTTTAAAGAGACGTCGGCCGAGATCGCCCAAAAGGCCGCCGCCCTCGAAGCCGTGCAGATCAGGCCGATCCTTTGCGTCGGCGAGGGCCCAGAGGTGCGCGCTGGGGGTGCTGATGCCGCCGAGGCTTTTGTGGTCGGGCAGCTGAACCAGGTGCTCGAGCACTTAAACCTAGAGAACTGGGAGAAGCTCGTGGTCGCCTATGAGCCCATCTGGTCGATTGGCACCGGTGACACGGCCACTCCCGAGAGCGCCCAAGGTATGGCGGCGGCGTTGCGCGCCAGCCTGGCCGAGCGCCTGGGCAACGAGGTGGCCGAGCGTGTCCGCATCCTATACGGCGGGTCTTTGCGGCCCGAGAACGCGGCCTTCTTTGCCGGCCTTGCAGACATCGACGGCGGACTGATCGGCGGCGCCTCGCTGGTGGCCGAGGATTTTGTCAGCCTGGTCCAGGCCTGGATAGCGGCCGCAAAAGAGGCCGCAAAAGAGGCTGCGGACCAGGCTTGAGTTTGCAGAACGGCCACGGTCACGGCAGACGGCGGCAGACGGCGGCGGCCTCAAATACGGCCAGGCCATGGCCTCCGTTTGATAATTGGCCATCGGCAGATCAATAACGAGGAGGAACCTTGTCCAAAGCAAATGAGAGCAACAACACAGCCAGTGGGGTAAGAACGGCCGGCGCGTCTAACCAGGCCGTGCCCCTGGACTGTCGGCAGAGGCCGGCCCTCTTGGTTATTATGGACGGCGTCGGTCTGGCCGAGCCGAGCCCGTCCAACGCCGTGACCTCGGCCGATGCGCCCTACCTGCATGAGATATTGAGCAATACGACCTGGCCCTGCGTCTCGCTGGCGGCCTCTGGCCGGGCGGTCGGGCTGCCGGTCGGGCAGATGGGCAATTCCGAGGTCGGGCACCTGAACATCGGTGCCGGGCGCGTCGTCAACCAAGAGCTGACGCGCATCGATGTGGCCATCGAAGACGGCTCAATAGCCCAGACGCCGGCTTTTCTCCACACTTTTTCTGAGCTTGCCCAGACCGGCGGCTGCCTGCATTTTCTGGGGCTGCTCTCGGATGGCGGCGTGCATAGCAACCAGGCGCACCTCGAGGCCCTGATCAATCTGGCGGCCGCCCAGGGTGTCCGGCGGATAGCAGTCCACGCCTTCTTGGACGGCCGCGACGTCTCGCCCACCAGCGGCTCTGCATACGTCCAGCGGCTGATTGGTTTTATGTCCGAAGTGCGCGCCCGCTACGCCGGCCTCGAGCTTGGCCTGGCCACGCTGGGCGGCCGCTATTTTGGCATGGACCGCGACCAGCGCTGGCCGCGCGTCGCCGAGGCCTACACGGCCATGGCTGCGCCCGCCAGCTTGGCAGCCGTTAACACGGACGACCCGGCGGCGCTGGCCTCGGCGCTGACCGCCCAGGCCGCCTATCGGGTGGCCGCCGGCGCCGACCCCCTGGCCCTGCTGACGGCCTCGTATGCCTCCGGCGTGACCGACGAGTTCGTGGCGCCCGTGGCCTTTGGCTGCGCGCCCATAGCCGACGGTGACGCCTTGGTCTTCTTCAACTTCCGCCCCGACCGTGCCCGCGAGCTGACGCGCGCCTTTATCGACCCCGGCTTCGAGGGCTTTGCCCGCCCGGCTTGGCCCCAGGCCCGCTTCATCTGCATGACCGAGTACGACCCCGACTTTGAGGCCCGCTTTGGCGCAGCGGTGGCCTTTCCCAAGAGCTTTCCCCAAAACGTCTTGGCCGACTACCTCTCGGCCTTGGGGCTCAAGCAGTTACATATCGCCGAGACCGAAAAATACGCCCATGTCACCTTCTTTTTCAACGGCGGCATCGAAGAGCCCAAGTTGAATGAAGAGCGCATCTTGGTGCCCAGCCCCCAGGTCGCAACTTACGACCTGCAGCCCCAGATGAGCGCGCCCGAGGTAACGCGCGAGCTGGCCGGGGCGATTCGCGCAGGCCGGGCAGACGTCTATATCGTCAACTACGCCAACGGCGACATGGTCGGCCACACCGGCGTGCAAGCCGCCGCCGAGGCGGCAGTGGCCACGGTCGACCGCTGCCTGCAAGAGGTCGTCCAGGCCATACTGGAGGCCGGCGGCGTTGCCCTGGTGACAGCCGACCACGGCAACGCCGACCAGATGCAAGACGCCGATGGCAACGTCTGGACCGCCCACTCGCTGTCGCCCGTGCCCTTGGCCCTGATCGCCACCGAGTCTGCGGCGACCGGTGCGGCCGGTGAGGCCGGGGGGACCGGTGAGGCCGGGGGGACAGGACAACCCGGGGCTGCCCAACGCACCTGGGATCTGGCCGCCCTGGACGATGCCCGCCTGGCCGACATCGCCCCCACCCTGCTCGATGCCATGGGCCTAGCGATACCCCAAGAGTTCACCGGCCGCTCGCTGCTCAGACGCCTGAAGTAAAAACGCAGAGGAAGAGGAGAATAGATGGGCGACCGGCGCTGGCCTCGCCGCTTGGCGGCGGGGGCGCAGGCAAGCTGGGCGGGGCATGTCTTCTCCCATTTGGCTTGCGCCCAAGCGCGCCCAAAAAGGCGGCACAGAAAAGCCGTAATCTGGCTGAGATGACGCCAAATGAACGGTTTTTACGGCTGCCCCAACCACCGCCAAATTACCGCCCAGTAAATGCGCTGGTAGATGGCCTGTTTTCAAAACGGCCATTTTCAACCCGAGAA
>WRFC01000177.1 GCA_009779015.1 Coriobacteriia bacterium
GCAGTTCATGACCGAGATGATGCGCGTCTCTTCATACGGGCCCGAAGTCGTGATCGAGACCTCGGCCAGCTCGTCGCCGGCGCGCGCCTCAAAGCTGACCTTGCTGGCATACTCGGTACGCACCGCGTTTTGCTCAACGCGCACCTTAACGCCGTGCTGCTCGGCCAGGTAGTTGGCGTTGACAAAGTTCACGGCCTCGTCGGTCGCGCGCGAGAAGATGCCGCGCAGGGCCGCAGTGCCCAGCAGGCTCACGTCGTTTTTGGCCAGGTCGCCCGAGACCTTGACCGTCAACGACTCAATTGCCCCATCGGTCAGCTGGGCTAAGAACGCTCCGGCCTTCTGGCTCGACTCGATGTACGGCTTAACGGTGTTCATCACATCATCGGGCACCAGGGCCACGTTGACGGCCGTCGGGACCATTTTGCCCTCTAGACCCAAAAGCACAAACTCCGCCGTCTGGATGCCGGCGCGCTCTTGCGCCTCTTTGGTCGAGGCGCCCAGGTGCGGGGTCAAAATGACGTTTTCTAGCTCGTGCAACGGGCTGTCTAGGCAGGGCTCGCTCTCGTAGACGTCGATGCCGGCCGCGTCCACCTTGCCGCTCTTGACGGCCACGGCCAGGGCCTCGATGTCGTAGATGCCGCCGCGGGCATCGTTGATCAAGATCACGCCGTCTTTCATCTTGGCAAACTGCTCGGTCGAGAACATGCCCATTGTCTCTTTGGTCTTGGGCAGGTGCACGGTAATAAAGTCGGCCTGCGCCAGCATCTCGTCAACGTTGTCATAAAGGGCAACGCCAATCTCGTCGGCCCGCTCTTGCGTGGCATAGGGGTCGTAGCCGATGCACTTCATCTCAAAGGCCTGGGCGCGTTGCGCAATCAGGCCGCCGATGCGGCCGATGCCAAAGATCGCCAGGGTCTTGCCGTATAGCTCAACGCCCGTGAACTTGCCGCGGTCCCACTTGTGCTCTTTCATCGAGGCGTTGGCCTGCGGAGTGCGCCGGGCGGCCGCGAGCATCAAGGCAAAAGCCTGCTCAGCGGCGCTGACAACATTAGAAGTGGGAGCATTGCAGACGATTACGCCATGCTCGGTAGCCGCCGCCACATCAACGTTGTCAACGCCCACGCCGGCCCGGCCGATGACCTTGAGGTTGCTGCCCGCAGCAATCACCTCGCGGTTGACATCGGTCGCGCTGCGCACGATCAAAGCGTCATAGCTGCCAATCACGGCCAGCAGGTCCTCGGGGGTCAAGTCCAGCTTAACGTCTACCTGGTGCCCGGCCTCGAGCAAAAGGTCAATGCCAGCCTGGGCCAGCTTCTCAGAAATCAATACCTTCATGGTTTTATTCTCCCTCACTCATCAGCACGGCCTCGGCGGCTTTGACACCGCTGCCCGGCTCAAACTCATAGCCCAGCTCAGCCAGGCTCATCTCTAAGGCCACCAAGGTCGTAATGATATCAAAGTCGCCAAAGTAGCCCAGATGCCCGACCCTGAAAATCCGTCCGACGTAATCGTCCTGCCCGCCCGCCACGGTCACGCCATGCTTGTTCTTCATGATGTTCACGAGCTTCTTGCCGTCGATGCCCTCGGGCACCCAAACCGGGGTGACCGCGTTGCCGCGCCCCTCAACGGGGGCAAACAGCTCAAGCCCCAAAGCCTCGCAGCCCTTGCGCGTGGCCTCGGCCAAGCGCGCGTGCCGGGCGATGATGTTCTCGATGCCCTCGGCCTTCATCAGCTTCAGCGACTCGTTCAGCCCAATCATCAGGCTGACCGCCGGCGTAAAGGGCGTCGTGTTATCGGCCAGGTTCTTCTTGTATTTCTTCCAGTCAAAATAGTACTTGGGCAAGGTCGAGCGCTCATAGGCCTTCCAGGCCTTGGGGCTGACACTAACGGCCGCCAGCCCAGGCGGCAGCATCAGGCCCTTCTGCGAGCCCGTCATCACCACATCCAGCCCCCACTCGTCGGTCTTCACATCCACCGCGCCAATCCCCGTGATGCTGTCCACGATAAAAACGCACTCCGGGTACTCGCGCACGATCGCCCCCACGGCCTTGACATCGTTCAAAACACCAGACGACGTCTCGGACTGCGTGACCACCACACCGCGCGTGTCCGGGTTGGCCTGTAAAAACTCGGCAATCGCAGCCGGGCTGACGACCTGCTGCCAACCGTACTCGAGCAGATGCACATCCAGGCCATAAGCCTTCGAAATCTGCTGCATGCGCTGCCCAAACTTACCGTTCGTGGTCACCAGCACCTTGTCACCGGCGCAAAAGCAGTTGGCGATGGCCGACTCCATGGCCCCGGTCCCCGACGAGGCAAAGATCAAGACATCTGACTCCTCGGTCTGAAAAACGTACTTCAGCCCCTCGGCGCAGTTCTTGACCACCGCATCAAACTCGGCTGTCCGATGATGAATCATCGGGCGGGCCTGAGCCAACAATACCTCGCTCGGCACCGGCGTTGGCCCCGGCGTCATCAAATACTCTTTGCGCATAGTCTCCTCCTCAATATATAGCTACTCCGAGCCATAGATAAAACCCTTCGTCAGCCTCTAATAAACATCAAAACCCCTGTCGGAGTTTTATATATTTTTAGTATAACGCTGAAAGATGGGCTAATTTTACCCTAAGCACTCGTTTGCACAGAAAACCCGTTCAACCGCCGCCACTTTTCTGCTCACGTCTGCCAAACATAAAAAAGTAAGGCGGCCAAAACGGCCGCCTTACTCAAGCGCGTAAACAAGCTTTCAGGCTTTTTTACTTCTCGC
>WRFC01000178.1 GCA_009779015.1 Coriobacteriia bacterium
CTGGTCGCGCTGCTCTATTTTGTGGCGGTCATCGCCCTCACTATGAGCGCCTACCATCCGGTGATTGGTGCGCTCTCGGTCGTTGCGGCGGTACTCTACCTGCTGATGCTCAAGGGCGTCCGCGCACTGCTCAGGCTGCTTGCGCTTGCCCTCATCATCACGGTGGTCATGCTGGTTGTCCAGTTCTTGACCGTCCACCTGGGCAAGACGGCTTTGTTCACGGTCGGCTACACCCGCTACACCCTCGAAGCGCTGGTGGCCGGCTTTAGTATGACGATGATGCTGGTCTCGGTGATCTTTTGGTTCAGCTGCTATCAAGAAGCGGTCGGCTCAGACCGCTTCATGGCTGTCTTCTCGCGCATCTTGCCGACCAGCTCGATGATGGTCTCGATGGTCTTTAACTATGTGCCCGGCGTGCTTAATAAGTCGCGCCAGGTCAATGACGCGCATAAGGCCATCGCCCCCTCGCTGGGGGAGGCCGCCCCCGGCAGCCCCGCCGCCGCTAGCGCCATCGCCCCCTCGCTCGGGGAGGCCGCCCCCTCGCTCGGTGAGGCCGACGGCACCAGCCCTGCCGCCGACCGCGTCCCCCGCGCCGTCCCCCGCGCCGCCGCGCGCCTCGCCCATCCCGCCCGCACCGCCAAAGGGCTCGTGGCCATGTTGCGTTGGCCGGTCCGGCTCTCCTCGATCCTCATGGGCTGGAGCATGGAGACCGGCCTCATCACCGCCGCCTCGATGCGCGCACGCGGCTATGGTGCCCAGCGCCGCACCAGCTACCTGCCGCTCTTCTGGTCGTTCCGCGACTCTGTGCTCTCCGCCATCCTCGTGGCCTTGGTCGCGCTGGCGGCGGTCGCGGTGGCTTTCTTATCCCATGGCTTTGCCTTCTACCCTGGCGTCAGCCCGCTCGGGCAGCCCTGGCAGTACCTGCCGGTCGCGGCCATCTTCTTCTTTCCCCTGATCTATGAGGGAGGCGTCCGCCTGAAATGGCAGCTATCGAGCTTTTAGACTTCTCTTTCAGCTATCCGGCGCCCCCAGAAGGCCATCCCTTTGCGGCTTTAAGCCACATCAGCCTGGCCATCGGCCAAGGCAGCTTCTCGCTCTTGGCCGGCATGACCGGCAGCGGCAAAAGCACGCTCATGCGCTGCCTCAAAGCCGAGCTGGCACCGCCCGGCCAGCGCTCTGGCCGCATCCAGGTCTTTGGCCAAGACCTGGTCTTTGACGAGATCGTCTCGAGCCGCCAGGCCGCCGACGTCGGCTACGTGATGCAGGACCCCGAGGCGCAGATCGTCACCGACAGCGTCTGGCACGAGCTGGCCTTTGGGCTCGAGAACATCGGCAGCTCGCAAAAAGAGATGCATCGCCGGGTCGCCGAGACGGCCAGCTTCTTTGGCATCACGTCGTGGTTCGAGCAAAAGACGGCCTCGCTCTCGGGCGGGCAAAAGCAGCTCTTGAACCTGGCCTCGGTGATGGTCATGCAGCCGCGCCTGCTCTTGCTCGACGAGCCCACGGCGCAGCTCGACCCGCTGGCCACGCGCGAGTTCTTGGGCACCCTGCAACGCGTCAACCAAGAGCTCGGCGTCACGGTCCTGATCATCGAGCACAACCTCGAAGAAGTGGCCACCCTCTGCGACCAGGTCGTCTTTTTGGCCGACCGCACGGTCGACTACCTGGGCAGCTTCCAAGGCTTTATCGACCATTGCATCGCTGGCCGCCCAGACTACCTGCCCGCCCTGCCCTCGGCCACCCAGCTCGCGCACCTGGTCGAGCCGGACTGCCGCCCCTGGCCGCTGACCGTCCGCGCCGGCCGCGAGTGGCTAGAGGCGCGGCTGCAAAAACTGGGCTCGGCTGCCACAGCCGGCCGCCCGGCAAGCCCGACCGCTGATACTGGGGAGAAGACAGCCGGCAGCGCCCCAGCTGCAGGCGGCACCGCCGCCCCAGCCGCCTCCGCCGCCGACCCCCTGGTCTCCATCCGCCACGCCTGGTTCGCCTACGAGCGCACGGCGCAGCCGGTCCTGCGCGAGCTCCGCCTCGACCTCCAGGCCGGCCAGATCTACGGCATCGTGGGAACCAACGGCAGCGGCAAAAGCACCCTCCTCTCCCTCTTGGCCGGCCTCCGCAAGCCTCAACGCGGGCACGTCCGGCGCGCCAAAGGCCTGGTCAGCGCGGCCTTGCCGCAAGACCCCAAGGCCCTCTTCACGCAAGCCGACCTCTGGTCCGAGCTGGCCGACAACGGCGCCGGAGGCACTTATCCCCAAGAAAAACTCGACTATTGGCTGCAGCGCTTTCGGCTTCAAGGGCTACAGGCCCGGCACCCCTACGACCTCTCGGGCGGCGAGCAGCAGAAGGCCGCGCTGATCAAGCTTTTGCTCAGGCAGCCGCAGCTTTTGCTCCTCGACGAGCCGACCAAAGGCCTCGACGCCTTCAGCAAGGCCGAGCTGATCTCGATTTTAAATGGCCTCAGCGCCGACGGCCAGGCCATCGTGATCGTCACCCACGACCTCGATTTCGTGGCCGCCGTGGCCGACAGCTGCAGCATGCTCTTCAACGGCAACCTGGTCGGCGCCTCGCCGGTGCGCGACTTCTTCTCGGGCAACCTCTTTTACACCACCGCCATCTACCGCATCACGCGCGGCTTTTTTGACCACTGCGTGCGGCTGGCCGACATCTACCCCTATGTCCGCTAAAAGGGAGAAGACCGGGCACAACCCGCCGCCCCGCCCGCCCGGCGTTGCACC
>WRFC01000179.1 GCA_009779015.1 Coriobacteriia bacterium
ATAAAAGCTTCAGGCATTCCTGTATTCCTCTTCTTTTGCTAATTTTGCTTTATCAAAGATAGTAGCAAACCAGTGTTGGTTTTTGGGCCAGTTTTTGGGTAGCATTGCCTGGTCATGCGGGGGCGTATTTGTCGCGGTGTTGGCGGGGAGCCTTGGCTGGCGCGGGCGGGGCGATGACGATCGTGACCTCGCCTTTCAGGCTGTGCGGTGTGGCTGGGCCGGCCAGGGCCTCGAGCAGCTCGGCCGCCGTGCCAACACGGTACTCCTCGTAGAGTTTGGTCAGCTCGCGGGCGACGGAGACCGGCCGGGCCGGCATGGTCGCGCTGATGGCCTGGAGGCTGGCCGCTGTGCGGTGGGGCGACTCATAGAAGACCAGGGCGGCGGGCAGCTCGGCCAGGCTGGCCAAGAGCCGCAGGCGCTCATTGTTCTTGCGGGGCAGAAAGCCGCCGAAGTAAAAAGCCGAGAAAGTGAAGCCGCTGCCCACCAGGGCGGTCAAGACGGCGCTGGCACCGGGCAGCACCTCAACGTCGATGCCGGCGGCCCGGCAGGCCGCGATCAGCTCCATGCCGGGGTCCGAGATGCCCGGCGTGCCGGCGTCGGAGACCAGCGCCAGGCGCTCGCCCGCCGCCAGGCGCTTGAGCAGCTCGGCCAGGCGCGGGCGCAAAAGGTTCTCGTCGCAGCGCTCGATCGGCAGATGGATATTCAGGTGGCTGAGCAAACGACGCGTCACGCGCGTGTCTTCGGCCAAGACGGCGTCGACGCTTTGCAGCGCCTGAACGACCCGCTCTGTGATGTCGCCGAGGTTGCCGATGGGCGTCGCGCAGACGTAGAGCCTGCCGGTGGGCGCAGGCTCCGGTAGGTCGGCAGGCGCGGGTGCCTGTTCTGGCGAAGATGCTGAGTCAGCCATCCGCCGGCTCCCCCGGCCAGGCATCTGTAGATGCCTCGGCCGACTGCAAAGGCGCGCGGTCTTCTTGCGCAAAAGACGGTTGGTAGAGGCCGGTGACGTTGCCGAATTGGACGGCCTGGCGGGTGACGGCGCAACCGTTGGCCAAAACGTAGCCCGGCGCGATCTCTAACAGCGGGGTGACAACGAAATCACGTAAAAGGGAGAAGGGATGGGGCAGTTTGAGCTCGTCGCTCTCGCTGCAGGTGCCGGCAAAATCGATGATGTCGAGGTCGAGAGGGCGTGGGCCCCAGTGCTCGTGGTCGCTGGCGCGGCCGTTGGCGACCTCAATCTTTTGCAGCTCGTGTAAAAGCTCAAGCGGCGTGGTCGCGGGCTGGAGTCGGACGATGGCCACCGCGTTGGCAAAATCGGGCTGGTCGGTGACGTGGGCGGGCGCGCTTTTATAGATGCGGCTGAGGCGGTCGATGGCCTTGACCTGGGGCAGGCTGGCGATCGCCCGCAGTGCGTCGCCAAAGGCCTTGGCCGCGTTGCCGATGTTCGCACCCAGGGCGATGACGGCGTGCGGGTCGCCCGTGGTGTTCTCGTAGGGGGTTACGTGCGCGTGCGCTGGGGCGTCGCTGGGCGCCGGAGCGCCGGGGGCCGGGGCGCCATCAGGCGCTGGGGCGCCGCCAGGCCGCGTCGTGTCGCCGGGGCTCGGGGTGCCGGGAGCTGGGGTATCGTTATGCGCTGGGGTGTCGTAATGCGCTGCCGTTGCCATCAAACCACCGCCTTTCTCCCCTTATTGGATGGGTTAGTTTGGGAAGAGGACGTGCGCGGTGCCTTCTTCGGAACGGACTTGGTGGATGCGCATGCAGAAGACCTCTTCAAGCGTGCCGGAGGCCAGGACCCGGTCTACGCTGTCGTGCATGATGTTGCGTCCGGCATTCATCACGAGGATTTGCTCGGAGTAGCGCAGCGCCAGGTCGAGGTCGTGTATGACCATGATAATCGTTTTGCCCATTTCTGTGTTCAGGCGCGTGACCAGGGTCATGAGGTCGTGGCAGGCCTTGATGTCGAGGAAGGTGGTGGGCTCGTCGAGCATCACGATCTCGGTGTCTTGGGCAAGCACCATGGCGATGAAGGCCTTTTGGCGCTCGCCGCCCGAGAGCCGCCGGATGTCGTGGTCGCGGAACTGCGCGATACCGGCCATCGCGATGGCCGACTCGACGTGCTCGCGGTCGTCCGAGCCGAGGCGGCCCTGATGGCTGTGGTACGGAAAGCGCCCGCAGGCCACGAGGTCGTAGACGCTCATCGCTGGCAGGCGCGGCGTCTGCGAGAGCACGGCCAGGCGGCGGGCGCGCTGGCGGCTACTGAGCGCGAGCGTGTCGGTCCCGGCGATCAGCACGCGCCCAGCCTGCGGGTGATGGAGCCCGTCGATGAGGCGCACGAGGGTCGACTTGCCGCAGCCGTTGGGGCCGACGATGCTCGTCACCTTGCCGCTTTCGAAGCGCTCGCTAAAGCCCTGGATAAAAGCCTTGTTGTCATAGGAGAAGGCCAGACCCTCGACGCTGATGGCGCTGGTGGGCGTGGCATCAGGTAGCGGAGTAGCCGCGCTGGCCGCCGTGGCGCTGGCGGGCGTGGCGCTGGCCGCCGCCGCGCTGCCCGCCGACGCTCCCCCGCCGTCTGGACGGGCCGCCATGTTTTCTCTCTCAGTCATTGATGCCGCCGATCCCACGGCGGTTCTTGATGATCAGGTAGATGAAGAAGGGGCCGCCCAAAAAGGCCATGACGAGGCCCACGGGCAGCTCGTAGGGCGCAAAGGCGGTGCGGGCGAACATGTCGCAGGC
>WRFC01000180.1 GCA_009779015.1 Coriobacteriia bacterium
GATGACGAGTACCTGCTGTTTGCCACCGAGCGGGGGATGATCAAGAAGACGGCCATGAGCGCCTACCTGAACACGCGCTCGGCCGGGCTGATAGCTATAAAGCTGCGCGACAACGACGCCCTGATTGAGGTGCGGCGGGTAAAGCCGGGGCAGAAGGTGGTGATGGTCTCGAGCGGGGGCAAGGCCATCAGGTTTGACGAGAGCGAGGCGCGCCCGATGGGCCGCGACACCTCGGGCGTGATAGGCATGGACCCGGGCAGCGGGCAGCGCGTGCTGGGCATGGAGGTGGCGCCCGAGGATGCCGAGCTATTTGTGATAACCGAGAACGGCTACGGCAAGCGCACGCCTATAGACGAGTACACCGAGCACCACCGGGGCGGCCAAGGCATGGCCACGATTGCCATGACCGAGAAAAAGGGCCGCCTGGCCGGCATGAAGATAGTGCAGCCCGGGCACGAGCTGATGGTGGTATCTGAAGAAGGCGTGGTCATCCGCATCGAGGCCACCGACGTCTCGCAGCAGGGGCGCGCCACCCAGGGCGTGCGCGTGATGAACGTCAGCGACAGCGACCGCGTCTGCGCGGTGGCGCGCGTGGCCACGACGGCCAAAAAGCCGCCGACCGGCGTGAGCGCGCTGAGCCTAGAGAGCATCGAGCTGGACTTGGACGGCGACGACGAGGGCGACGACGAGGGCCGCCTGTTTGGGTCAAGCGCAGACGAAGGGGGCGACGATGCCGGTCAAGGCAGTGGTCTTTGATCTAGACGGCACCCTGCTAGACTCGCGCGAGCTGATTTTAGACAGCTACCACTACGCCTGCGACGTTGTGCTGGGGCACCGCCTGGCAGATGCAGATCTGCTGGATATGGTCGGCGTGCCCCTACAGCTGCAGATGCAAAAACTGGTGCCCGAGGCATCCGAGGCGATGGTCAAGGCCTACCGCGAGAACAACCACCGGCGCAACGACGAGCTAATCGGCTACTTTGCGGGCACCCGCGAGGCCCTGGCCAAGCTGCGCGAGCGCGGCTACCCGTTGGCCATTGTGACATCTAAGCTGCGCGCCTTTGCCCTGGCCGGCCTAAAGCGCTATGCGCTGGAAGACAACTTTGAGTTCTTGATTGGGGCAGACGACTGCCCCACCTACAAACCCGACCCGGGGCCCTTGCTATTAGCGGCCGAACGGCTGGCCCAGGACCCGCAAGACTGCGTTTATATCGGTGATAGTCCCTATGATATGCAGGCCGCAACAGCGGCCGGCATGTACGCGGTGGGGGCTGAGTGGGGGCTCTTTGACCGCGAACGGCTGCTTGCCGCAGGGGCGCAAATGGTCTTATCCACGATTTCTGAAGTGCCAGATGCGGTTGTGGGGCTTGATCGGTAAGGGCGTGTGGCGGCCGGCGGCTCAGTCTTGGCTGGTAAAGTCCTCGGGCTTGACGGACTCGAGAAATTCTCTGAACTCTTTGATATCGTTCTCGTTCTGGCGGTCGAAGCTGCCCCGATAGGGCAGCGCCACGGTGTTCAAGATCTCTTCGCTGACAAAGAGGGGGGCGCCGGTGCGGACGGCCAGGGCGATGGAGTCGGACGGGCGGGCATCGAGGCGCAGGGTCTTTTTATCGTGCGCCAGAACGACCGTGGCAAAAAAGGTCGAGCCCTCGACATGGTCGATCAAAATGCGGTCGATTTGGGCGTCTAGGGCGTGGATGGCGCTGACCAGAAGGTCGTGGGTCAAAGGCCGGGCGCTGGGCTGGTCCTCGAGCGCAATGCCGATGGCCGCCGCCTCGTTTGGCCCAATCCAGATGGGCAGCGCGAGGTCGCTGGGGTGCTCTTCTGACGTTGGCCTGAGGACCACCACCGACGGGGACGGCGGGGCACCGATAACCAGGGTAACTATGCTGACGCGGACCAAAAAGACTCCTCTCGTGATGCCTTTTGCAGACAAGGTGGCGACGCGGTTAAAAACACGCTACGCGCCTGCCGCGGATGCTTTAAGAATTTGAGTATACAGGGCCGGGTGCCCCCTGACAATGCATCTAGCCAGAACGTAAACCAGAAGCCGTGTTAAGATTTTGGGGTGCAACAAAAACTTGGTGCAACTGGGAGCAAGGGGAGAAATGAAAAAGCGAAAGAAGAGAAGCCTGTTTGCGGCGGTCGTCAGCCTGGTCATCTCGATCATATTCATCGTAGTGGGTGTTTATGCCTACGTGAATAACTACTCGGTGATGCTTTTTGGGGTGATACCGCTGAACTGGGTAGGGTTTGCGATTATCGCCGTGGTGCTATTGACTTGGTCGGTCTGGGATACCGTGTGGGCGATCAAAGAGCGCCGCCCAGTCGAAGACGAGAGCACTGTTGATAGCCAAGAATAGCTGCAAAACGGCTGAATCCACAAAAAAACCACATTAGCAAGCGGATATAGCGCACTAAAGCAGCCTGCCCAGACGGGCAAGTTACTAGCAACAACACTTATGCAGCGAAAAAATGTTTGTCAGCAAGGTAATACGTATTAGGGAAAATCCCTCATTGCTATTTGAACTTATGAAAAGCACAATGTAACCAATTGGGTAACAGTACAACTGCTGGGTAAATGAAGAAAGGGGCGTCAAAGTAACTTAAATAGGAGGAGTCATGGCGAGGGCGCAGCATTCTCATGCTCGGGGACAGGTGTATAACAGGCATTTTCAAGCAACATATACTCACAAAAGAAGAAAAGGTGTAATACGGGCGGCAGCCCC
>WRFC01000181.1 GCA_009779015.1 Coriobacteriia bacterium
GCGGCGGCTGCCCGGCTTGTCTCCCCGCCTGCACCGCCTGCTGCGGCTGCGGCTGCGCCGTCAGTGGCGGCTGCCCGGCCTGTCTCCCCGCCTGCACCGCCTCTGCCGCCTCTGCCGCCCCTTCTACGCTCCGCTGCCGCCCAAAGGCATAGGCCAAGTAGACGGCCAGCGCGGCCAGCGCAATGGCCAGCGCCACGATGCCGATAGCCCGGTCGGCCGCCCGCACGACCTCGGTCACGCCAAAGACCAGGCCGCCGCCCACGACCGCCAGCAAGACCGTGCCCTGCCAGTCCAGACGGGCCGAGCGGTCCATCGCCGCAAACCGCGGCAGCTTTAGCTGCAGCCCCACCAGCCCAATCAGGCCAAGCGGCAGGTTGATTAAAAAGAGCCAGCGCCAGGGCAGGTATTGCATGATCAGCCCGCCGATGACCGGCCCGATGATCGGCGCAAAGACCACCGGGATGCCGATCAGCGACATCAGCTTGCCCAGGTTTTGCGAGCCGCCGGCCAGCTGCACGGCCATCGTCGAAAGCAAGGGCATCAGCACGCCGGCCGCCATGCCCTGGATGATGCGGAAGACGATCAGGCTCTGGGCGTTCCAGGCCAGGCCAGATAACAGCGACCCCACCACAAACAGCGCGATCGCCGCCATATAGATGCGCTTGCCGTCAAACCGGCAGATCAGCCAGCCCGAGAACGGCACCGTCACGCCCAGCGCCAGCACATAGCCCGTGACCGCCCACTGCATGACCGCCAGCCCCACGCCAAACGTCTGGGCCAGGCCGTTGATGGCCACGTTCACGATCGTCGTGTCAAGCATCGGCGGCAGCGCGCCCAGCACCATGATCATGGCGCTCAGGGCCACGCCCTTGGGCAGCCGATTTGGGCTTTGACTTGGTTTGGCCGGGGCGGCCTGGGCATCTGTCATGGTCTCATCTCTTTAGATACTAATTGTTCCTTATTTACAACATGGCCATTCTAGTACTCCTGATTTTAAAATACAACTTGTTTCTTAATTTTGCTGCAAATTCTGAAATAATGTGAGAAGCGATTCAGGTGCCTGGCGCTTTGGCCGTGCATGGGCACTGCCGAGCCAATACGCTACAGAAAAACACTCTTAAGGACTGTCATGAATGAGAATCAACCGGCGTCGCCGCGCACGCGCAAACGCGGCCAGGTCCTCCTCGAAAGCATCTACGACGCCACGCTCCAGATCATCCGCACCCAAGGCTACGGCAACCTCACATTCATGCGCGTCGCCCGCCTGGCCAACACGGGCCGCAGCGTGCTTTACCGTCGTTGGGCCACGCCCTTCGACCTGATCCGCGAGATCATGGCCTACCGCACCGAGCAGGCCCTCGGCGGCTCGCTCGACGACATGTTGCGCGACACCGGCAGCCTGCGCAGCGATCTTCTGTACCTTTTTGCGCTTTACCAAAAAATCTACCTCAGCGTCGGCCCCGAGATCATGAACGCCATGCTCTTTGAGATGAGCCAGAGCAACGCCCGCATCCCCACGATTGCCACCGACATCGGCTTTCGCAACGTTGCGCTGATGCGTCGGCTGCTCGGCTTTGCCCAGGCCAGAGGCGAGCAGACGCGGCCGCTCAGCAATGCCGCACTGACCATCCCCTTTGACCTGATACGCATGCGCTTTATGTGGGAGCGGCGCGAGCTCTTAGAGGCAGAATGCGCGCAGATCGTCGATGAGGTCCTTCTCCCCGTCTTCTTGGCTTAGGGCGGCCGCTCAGATAAAACCGCGCTGCCCTCTAGGCAGGCGGCATAAAAGTAGTAGAATCATGTCTGCAAACCGCATGGGCATACGCCCACGCGCATAGCTGTCAATCGTTGATTGACCTCTTGGCGGGGAAGTGATGTTTATGGCAACTTCAGCAGACGCAGGCCCATTCGAGAACTCTACCCTTACTCCCGAACCCAACGATCAAGTAGCCCCGACGCCGGGCGATGTGGCGCCCCCGACGCCCCCGACGCCCTCGGCACCCTCGGCGCCCTCAGCGCCCTCGGCACCGGTCTCGACCAAGCCGCCCGGACGTGTTGGGCGGCGCATCCACTACGTCATCGAGGCGGTCATTGCGGTCGGCGTCGGCGTGGCGCTGGCCACGATCTTGGCCACCGTGATCGTGGTCATCCAGGCCAACCACATGATGACGGTCGAGAACGGCTGGGCGGCCTTTTTGACCTACGACGAAGGCCACGAGACCTTTTTAGAGCGGGCGGCCATCTCGTACGTTCAGCCGCTCACGAACTCGCCCGCCGAGGCCGTCTATTGGCAAGGCACGGTCGATGGCAACATGAAGCCGCTGAACGGCGCCAACAACTACGTGCTGCACTTTGCGGCCGGCCAACTGCCGCCGAACGATGCCTTCTGGTCGCTGACCTTGACCAACCCCAAGGGCCAAATGGTCGCTAACCCGGCCAAGATCTATAGCGTCAGCAGCCATTCTGGCCTCCAGGCCAATGCCGACGGATCGGTCGACATCTACATCCAAAGCACCGTGCCGACCGGGCATGAGTCAAACTGGCTGCCCACCCCGGACGGTGCCTTTAAACTCTGGCTGCGCATCTACCAGCCCGGCCAAAGCGTCCTCGACGGGCAATACCAAATGCCACCAGTGACGGAGGTGAACTGAGATGAGCGAACCGATGGATCCGCAACAGGGTGCCGAGTCTGGCACCGGGTTTGGCACCGAGTCAGGCACCGAGC
>WRFC01000182.1 GCA_009779015.1 Coriobacteriia bacterium
CCTCCAGGCCATCCGCCACGTCCTCGACCAAGGCGGCTCGGCCATCGTCCTCGTCCCCGAGATCTCCCTGACCCCTCAGATGGTGGCGCGCTTCCGCTCGCGCTTTGGCGAGCAAGTGGCCGTCCTCCACTCGCGCCTCTCGGTCGGCGAGCGCTACGATCAATGGGACCTCTTGCGCACCGGGGTCGCCCAGGTCGTGGTCGGCGCCCGCTCGGCGCTCTTCGCGCCGCTCCCCAACCTTAGCCTGATCATCATTGATGAAGAGCACGAGGGCTCGTACAAACAAGGCTCGGCGCCCCGCTACCATGCCCGCGACGTCGCTAGCAAGCTAGCGCAACTGACGGGCGCCACGCTCGTCCTGGGCAGCGCCACCCCCTCGCTAGAGTCCCTCGAGGCCGCCCGCACTGGCCGCCTGCAACTGATCGAGCTGCCCGAACGCGTCAACCACCGCCCTTTGCCCAACATCCAGGTGGTCGATCTGGCGCAAGAGTTCCGCTCCGGCAACAAGACGATGTTCTCCGCCGCCCTCAGCGCCGCCCTTCTAAAGACTATGCAAAATCACGAGAAGGCCGTGCTGCTCTTGAACAAGCGGGGGTTTGCGTCGTTTTTGCTCTGCCGCGACTGCGGCTATGTGCCGATGTGCGAGAACTGTGCGACTTCGATGACCTATCATGAGCATCCGCCGCAGCTGGTCTGCCATCATTGCGACGCCCACCAGGCGGTTCCGGCGGTCTGCCCGAGCTGCGGCAGCCCCTACCTCAAGCAGCTCGGGCCAGGCACGCAGTTTGCCTACGATCAGCTGGCCGCCCTGTTGCCCGCCGGAACGCCGATCGTCCGCATGGACGCCGACACGACGCGTGGCCGCTATGGCCACGAGCGCTGCTTAGAAGAGTTCATGGCTGCCGACCATGGCGTTTTGCTGGGTACCCAGATGATCGCCAAGGGGCTGGATTTTCCCGAGGTCACACTGGTCGGCGTCCTTATTGCCGACACAGCTTTGAAGCTGCCCGATTTTCGTGCCAGCGAACGCACCTACCAGCTGCTCGAGCAGGTTGCCGGCCGCGCCGGGCGCGCCGCCAAAGACGGCCGCGTGATCGTCCAGACCTACTGGCCAGAGCACGTGGCCATCCGTGCTGCCGCCGCGCACGACCGCAGCCTGCTGCTTGATCAAGAGCGCGCGCTGCGCAGCGAGCTTGGCTATCCGCCCTACAGCCGCCTGGCCAACATCCTCATCTGGGGCCCGTCCCTGGGGGCGGTCCGCGAGCATAGCGAGGCCTGGTCAGAAGCCCTGCGCGAACAGCTGCCGACGGGGGCCGGCTGGCAGGTGCTTGGCCCAAGCCCCTGCGTGCTTGCCCGCCGCCAAGGCCAACACCGCTGGCACCTGCTGGTGCGCGCCCCAGTCGCAACAACGGCCGAGCCTCCGGCCGAGGTGCCGACAGAGGTGTCAGCCGAGTCCGCGCTGCCAACCGCGCTGCCAGCCGCGCCGCCAACCGAGTCCGATCTGCCCGGCCTGCTCTCCCAGATCCTGGCCAAAATCAAACCCGTCCCCGACGTCAACCGCGCCATCGACATCGACCCCTACGACCTCATTTAACCAACCGTTCTGGCTGCGGCTGCCGGCATTCACGCTCCCAGCATCGTCAGCGGGACGACATAGACACCGTCAGGCCGCCGGTGGGCAAAGGCGCCGTTGCCGACGAGAACCATCAAAAAGGCCGGCTCAAGCTGCCTCGCATAGGGGTTTTGCGTAGCGGTCTTTTGCAACGCTAAAAGCGATGCGGCGCCTTCGTCGGCCTTGTTCTCTCCAAGCTTGATCTCGATAGCGCCCCAGCGCCCGTCGGCCATTTCGATTACCACATCTACCTCTAGCCCCTTGTCATCGCGGTAGTAAAAAAGCTCTGGCTGCCCTGGGCCTGCCCAAGCCGAGGCATAAACGCGCAGGTCACGCAGGCAAAGGTTCTCAAAAAGCACACCAAAAACCTGACCCTCCCGCAAAAGCCGCTCTGGGTTCAGGCTCAAAGCCGACGCCGCCAAAGACGGATCGACAAAATAGCGCTTGGGCTTGTTTCGCAAGCGTGCCCGGTCCTTGATCGGCGCGCCCCATCCCCTCAGCTCCTCAATCAGATACAGGCTGAGCAGGTAATCGATGTACGACTTTGTTGTGTTGCGCGCCAGTTTGGCATCAGGCTCGGCACCGTCTGCAAAGACATCAGTCCGGACAGTCTCAAGCTTGACGGCTGATCCCGTATTCTTCGCCAGCGATGCCACAATACGCCTAGTCGTGTCCGGGTCTTTTTTATCGCGCGGGGCGTTGTCTTTGTAGATCGCCTGCCAATACTGGTCTGGAATAAGCAACGCTTTCTCTAGCGGCAAACCTAAACTCGCCGGCCAGCCGCCTCGGCAGATCCATTCTGCATGGGCCTCGAGCCCAGTCTCCGCTTTCCCAGGCTGAAAATCACCGTCATACAATCCCTGCAATGAGACTGCGCCGCTCGAGCATCCTTGCTCAAAAAGCGACATCGGGCGCATCTGCAGGTGCGCAATTCGGCCAGCGCCGCTATGCATGTATTGCTCTTTCGGTGGCGCCGATGAGCCGGTCAAAATGAACTGCCCGGCTAGGCTACCGGATTTGTCGATGTCTCGGCGGACGGCATCGCGCACGCGTGGGATCATCTGCCATTCGTCAATCAGGTGCGGCCTCTCTCCCAG
>WRFC01000183.1 GCA_009779015.1 Coriobacteriia bacterium
GCTGTTGGAAGACAAAATCGCCTGGCCGTCCGCTGTCTGTCGCCCGACCGCCCGGCCGCCCGTCGCTGCTGTCCCCGCTGTCCCCTACCCAACCCGCCAGCGCGCCAGCGTCGGGATCAGCTGACGCATCGCCTCGCGGGCGGCGGGTTCGCCGATCTTGGCGGCCAGGTGGGGCACGCCGATCTCGATCATCTCGGCGATAGTGGCATCGGGGTTTAAGAACGCGCCGTCTTTGTAGCAAAAACAGCAGTAGATACTGTCTTCTCCATTTGGCTCTTTGGCTATGAACTTCAGGTGCCCTTCGTCAAACGGCAGGCCGCAGCTTTGGCAGACCCTTACCTGCGATTGCGTATCGTTTTCAGCCACGATTTACCCTCCTGTCTTTCTCAACCTCTTTTGCAATGGCTACGCGCGCTCGCGCGAGTCGTTTTTCATCAGGGTGGCCAAGATGGCGGGTCCGCGCGCATCCATGATGCGGCCGCCCAGCACCACGCCGGCCACGGCCAGTGCGCCGCCCCAGATGATGGCGACGACGAGCGCCAGCCAGGACAGCCAGCCTGTGGCAAAGAACGCCCAGATGCAGATGGGCAGGGCCAGCACGACCGTGATGCCCATGCAGCCGAATTGCGAGAGCATCTGCGAGCCCATCATCCCGGACCGCATCTTCAGGGGCGACTCGCCGGGCAGCGCGGTGGGATAGATGATCAGGGCCGAGAAGACCGAGGACACCCCCAGCGAGACCAAGAACAGCGCGGCCATGGACGCCAGCGCCTTGGCAATGACACCGGGGTCTTGAATAATCAACGGCACCGCAAACGCAGCAATAAGTACGAGGGGAGTAGAGACTGTCGCCTGGGCAATCAGGCGTCCGAGCCTGTCTTGCCAGCCTTTAACGCCGGTGGCCAGGTGGATCCACCAGGCAGTGGAGTCGTAGGCCACATCGGCGCTGATGGCGTACCCGGCCATCAGAGCCATGAAGCCTAGCCCAAAGGCGATCATGGCCTGGGTCATATATTGCATAATCTGATCGGTGGCGTCGTCGGGCGAGATGAGTTGGAGCCCTAGCCCGATAACGGTGAAGATGATCGGCAGCATCAATATCGAGACGATCTGGCCCAGGTAGCGGGGGTCGCGCCGCCAGTAGCGCAGGCAGCGGGCGACGATTGCGGCCACCGGCACCAGCGCCCCTTTGACCCAGCGGATGTTGGTCAGGCGGGCGACGAGGTTTTTAGTCAAGGCGCCAGTCGAGCCGGTCGAGCGCAGTTGGGCGGGCGCCACGAGGGCCTTGTTCAGGATGGCGCTGTAAAGCCAAAGACCCAGCCCCAGGTAGGCACAGGTCAGCACCAGATGGGCCAGCAGCATCAGCCATTGGCCTTGCCCGGCATCCGAGACCATCGCCCAGGGCGCCCCCAGCGGGGTAAACGAGAGCACCGCGCTGATCTTCTCCACAACTGACCAGGCATCGGCCAGGTTGGCGGGGGCAGCCATAAACAGGTTCACCGCCATCGAGATGGCGTACCCGCTCATCGAGAGCACGAGGATCAGGACCAGCCCGATCAAGCCGGTCATGTCCCGGGCCTTGCGCGTTGAGAGGGTGCCCGACAGCGCGGTCGTGGTCACGCGGCAGCAGACCTGCGTCATCAGAAAGCCCAGGGCGCCGCCGACCAGGCCGACGAGCGCCACCAGGGGCGTCATGAGCCAGCAGAGCGATGAGCCCAGGCAGAGCACGGCCGTCAGAAGCCCCGGCAACCCCAGCACGCCGGCCAGCACAAGCCCGGGCGCAAGCTGCCGGCCGGTGAGCGAGAACTGGGCAAAGCGCGCGGGGTCGAGCGTCTGGTCAAAGCCAAAAAAGACAAGCGGGATCAAGGCCCAGCCAAAGACCAAAACAGACCCCACAAAAATCGTGATCGAGCCGGCATTGGCCTCGTGGCCGGCCACGGCCAGCGAGCTGAGCGCCAGCCCGATCAGGGCAAAGAACAACAGAATGAGGATGCTCGCGGCCATGATGATCCAGAGCACAAGCCGGGTGGTCGAGCGCTTCAGGTCGGCGACTGTGAGATGGAGCTTGAGGCTTAAGAGGGTCGCAACCATGTCAGGTCCCCGTGTTCTGGGCCGCCGCCGACAAGCTGGATAAACCTTGACTCCAAATCCATCCCCGCAGCCACCTCGCTGACCCTGCCCGCCGCCAGCAATCTGCCGTTGGCAATGATCGCGACATGGTCACAAAGCCGTTGCACAGTATCCATGACATGGGAGGAGAGAATCACCGTGCCGCCGTCATGCACAAAACCCTGCAAGATATCGGCGATGGCGCGTGACGAGACGGGGTCGATGGCCTCGAAAGGCTCATCCAGCACGAGCACATCGGGGGCATGGAGGACGGCGCAGGCCAGCCCGATCTTCTTAGTCATGCCGGCCGAATAATCTGAGACTGCCTTGCGCGCATCGTCTGCCAGGCCAAGGGCGACCAAGAGATCGGACGAGCGCTCTGCCACGGTTGCTTTACTCATGCCGCGCAGCAGCCCCGTGTAGGTGAGGAGCTCTTGGCCAGAGAGACGGTCAAAAAGCCTGAGCCTGTCCGGCAGCACGCCGATCTTGGATTTGATAGCCGCCAGGTTCTCCCAGACGTTGACCCCGGTGACCCAGGCTTGCCCGGCGTCGGGCTTGAGCATCCCCGTGACCATCGAGAGGGTCGTGGTCTTGCC
>WRFC01000184.1 GCA_009779015.1 Coriobacteriia bacterium
CAGCGTCGAGACATTAGAAAAACTGCACGCCCACGTGCTCAAATGCAAGGCCGACCAGGCCCTAAACGCCGACCCCAAAGCTGCGCCGCCCGCCCCCGCCGCCCCCGGCACCGCCAGCACCCCCGCCGCCCCCGACCAGGCCCCCGACCTCCCGCCAGCCCCTGCCGCCCCCGGCCAGGCCGCCGACACCCCAGCCGCCCCCGCCCCCGCCCCCGCCGCCCCCGGCCAGGCCCCCGGCACCCAAGCCGCCCAAGCCGCCCCCGCCGCCGCCGCCGTCATCCCTTCTCCCAAAGCAAACGACTGACCTGTGGAGCAGAGCGAGCACACCTTTGCCCTGACACTGTCCTACATTGGCACGGCCTTCCATGGTTTTGCCCGTCAAGACGATGACGTCCAGACCGTCCAGGGCGCACTCGAAGCGGCCCTGGCGACGGTCTTTGCCCAGCCGGTCTGGACCGTCGGTGCCGGGCGCACCGATGCCGGCGTGCATGCGCTGGGCCAGGTCGTCTCGTTCAGCCTGCCAGATGAGGTGCTCAACGGCCGCGACCTGGCGCGCCTCTGCCGCTCGCTCAACGCCCTGACCCCTGACGATATGGCCATCCGCAGCCTGGCCCCAAAGCCGGCCGGCTTCTCGGCGCGCTTTTCGGCCATCGAACGCGAGTACCGCTACCGCATCGTGGCCGGCGACACACCGCCCCTCTTTACCGCCCCCTTTGTCTGGTGGCTGCCCGGCAGGCCATGGCTGGACTATAATCTACTGCGTGCTGCGGCCGAGCATCTGGTGGGCGAGCATGACTTCCAAAGTTTTTGTGTGAGTGCCTCTAGTATTGACAAGAACACGGTGCGGACCGTTAAAAGCATCAGTATCTTTGGCGTTGACCATCTGGGCGAGCCTTGCACGGTCGTCCAGGTCATCGGCAATGCCTTTTTGCATTCTATGGTGCGCATCATCGTCGGGTCGCTGGCCGAGGTCGGCCTCGGGCGGCGCCCGCCGGCTTGGTTGGGCGAGGCCCTCGAGGCGCAAGACCGTCGCGCCGCCGGGCCGACCGCGCCTGCCCAGGGGCTGACGCTCTGGCGGGTGCGCTACTAAGCGGGCGCGCCCCCAAAGCGGGCGCGCAACAAAAGCGGGCGTGCAACAATAAACCAAGGGGATGACCAAGCAAATGCCCAAGACCGCAAGTTACTCGCATATCCCGACCGTCCTTCTGACCGTCGTGCTGGTCCTTTGGCTGGTCAGTGCCTCGTTCTTCTTGCTCCTTTTGCCGCCGGTCACGCATTACTGGGCGACCCAGACCGTCGATGCCGCCGACTCCACGCTCTCTAGCACGCAGCTGGTCAATAATGCCGACCTCGGGCGCGCCTATGTGGCCGGCAGCAAAACCGCCCAGTTGCCCACCGGCAGCGACGAGCGCACCAGCTACCCGCCCGATGTCGTCTCGCACCTAGACAGCGTGCGCTCGCTCTTCGTGACCATCAAGTACCTGGCCGCCGCCTCGACCCTGGTCATCCTGCTTGCCCTGCTTTGGGTCTGGCGGCGCCGCCGCGCCCGCCAATTGGGCAATGCCGCGCTGGCCGCCGCCATCTTCACCGTGGTCTTCTGCCTGGTCTGCGCGGTTCTGGCCTGGCAGAACTTCGATGCCTTCTTCACCTGGGTGCACAGCCTCTTCTTTGCCGCCGGCACCTGGGAGTTCAGCTACGACTCGCTTTTGATCTGCACTTATCCCCTGCAATTCTGGATGTTCATGGGCATCACTTGGGCAGTCATCCTGGTCTTGCTCTGCCTCATCCTGATCATCATCGGCAGCGGCCTGCGCCGCACTGCCCCGCGCCGCCCAAAAAAGTCCGAGCGCTAAGCCTGCCGCCCCGGCGCCCCTGGCCCGCCCGGTACATGAACGGCTGCGCTACCTGGCCGGTCGCTGCCGCCCCGGCGCCCCCGGGCTGCCCAGGCCAAAGGCCTCCCCAATCGTCTGGATGATCTTCTCTAGCCCCCAACGGCAATCCGGCGCCGGCACATACGGCCAAACATGGCAGAGCCCTTCTCCGACAAAGTAATCGTAGGTCGCCTGGTCACGTTCTAAAGCGGCCAAAAACCCCGGCATAAAAGGGTAAAACAGCTCTTCTGTGCCCGCAAAGACAGTCAGGGGAGAAAAGCCGCGGTAGTCGGCCTGCAGCGGGCGCAGGTAGAACTCGTTGCTTTCGGCCTGGTCGACCATGATCGAAAGCAGCGTCTCTAGCAATGAGCTGCGTAGCATATCGTCCTTGGCGTCTTGGGCTGCTACCTGGGCGCGCAACTGGGGGTCGTCGATGTAGCATTGCGCGGGCGAGACGCAGATCAGATGGCGGGCTTTCAGGCCGCGCTGGCGCAGCTCCGAGGCCAGCGTCAAGACCAGTGTGGCACCGGCCGAGTCACCCAGCAAGACGATGTCTTCTGGCACGTGCGCCACCCCGTCCAAAGTGCCCGCGACCAGCTCTTGAAAAGCCTGAAGCGCGACAGCCGTCGAATCGACGATCGTCGCCTCGGGCAGCAAAGGATAGTTGAGAAAAGCCAGCCGCGCCCCGGTAGCGCGCACAATCTGGGCGGCCGCCATCCAATGGAAAGGCATGGCCTCAAAGATCAGGCCGCCGCCATGCAAAAAGAGCAAGACCGGGCTGCCCGGCTGCCAACCGCCCAACGGCTCGATGACCGGGCAATA
>WRFC01000185.1 GCA_009779015.1 Coriobacteriia bacterium
AAAAAACCGGCGCAGACGCGGCGGCTAGAGCCTCTGGGGCAAACGCCCAAGCGCCTCGAGATCGTCGAAAAGGCAACCGAACAGGCCCATCTGGTCTACGGTCTGCCCGGGCTGGCCCTGGGCGACGACGACCGCTTTGCCGGTGCCATCCTCGACGCCGCGCTGGGCGGCGGCATGTCATCGCGCCTCTTTCAAGAAATCAGGGAGAAACGCGGGCTGGCCTACGCGGTCTATGCTTCGACGATGTCATTCCAGGCGCTCGGCTCTTTCTTCGTTTATGTGGGCACCCGCCCGGCCAACCTCGAGGAGGCCGTGGGTCTTATCCGCATAGAGCTTTTACGCATTTTAGAAGAGGGTATAACTGCTGAAGAGCTGGCGCGGATGCAGGAATACCTGATTGGCAACATGGTGTTGGGGATGGAGTCAACGGCCAGCCGGATGATGCGCCTGGGCCGCAATGCGGTCAGCGGGGTGCCTTTGTATTCGCTGGACGAGACGATCGAGCGCTATCGCAGTGTGACGATGGCCGACACGCAGCGGGTGGCTGAGCGGGTCTTGACCGGCAGCCCGACGCTGGCCGTGATCTCGCCGCGCGAGGCGGCAACGTTAGAGGGGGTACTTTCGGGACTGTTGGAAGACCAGAACAAGGGGGCTAGAAATGATCAAGGTATTGTTTAACGGTTATATGGGGCGTATGGGCCAGACGATCGCACCGGGTTTGGATGCGGTCAGCGATATCGCGGTGATTGCCGTCTCGGACCCGATGTCTAAGGCCGAGGTTTGGCCTTTGCCAAACGGCGGCGAGGCCAAGGCATTCAATAGCCTAGAGGCGGCGCTGGCGGCCTGCCAGCCCGATGTGATGGTCGATTTTACACAGCCCACGGCCTTAGAGGCCTCGTTGCGCATCGCCTTGCCGGCCGGCATCGACTGCGTGGTCGGCACGACTGGGGTCGCGCAAGAGAAGATGGAAGAGCTGGCCAAGCTGGCACCTCAGGGAACGTGTCTTTTTTATGCCCCTAACTTTGCCATCGGGGCGGTGCTGATGATGTTGTTCGCGCGCCAGGCGGCGCCCTATTTCAGCGATGTCGAGGTTATCGAGTTCCATCACAATGGCAAGCTCGATGCCCCCAGCGGCACAGCCATGACCACGGCGCGACAGATGGCTGCGGTACGCTATGCCGCCGGCGTTGAATCAACGAGCCCCGGCCGCGAGAGCGAGCTCGAAGGGTTTGCGGGCGCGCGGGGCACGGATGTCGACGGAATACCGGTGCACGCCGTGCGCGGCGCCGGCTTTGTGGCCTCGCAAGAAGTCATTTTGGCATCGGCTGGCGAGACGCTGAGCATTAGGCATGACAATACCGACCGGGCGGCCTATCTGCCCGGCATCCTGTTAGCCGTACGCAAGGTGGGCGGGCTAAATGGGCTGGTTGTTGGTTTAGAGAGCCTGCTTTAAGGCTAAGAGGGAGGATGGATCTGATGGCTACCCAGAATGTGCCGTTCGGACGTTTTATACCGGCGATGGTCACGCCTTTTCATAACGACTTATCGTTGGACTTAAAGCGTGCCCAAGAGCTTGCCCTCAGCCTGATTGCCCGTGGGGCCGACACGCTGGTCATCTGTGGGACGACCGGCGAGTCGCCGACCTTGGATTACCAAGAGAAGGCGCAGCTCTTTAGGGCGGTCGTCGAGGCGGTGGATAAAAGCGTGCCGGTGGTCGCCAATGTCGGTGACAATTGCACGCAGCATTCTGTGGAGTTTGCCCGCGAGGCGGCCAGCCTCGGGGTCGACGGCATCATGGCGGTCGTGCCGTACTACAACAAGCCCCCCCAAGACGGGCTGTACTGGCACTTCAGGTCGATAGCCGAGTCTGTCGAACTGCCTGTGATCCTTTATAATATACCTGGACGTTGTGTCATCAACATGGAATCAGAGACCACGTTGCGGCTGGCCTACGATGTCCCAAACATCGTGGCCGTCAAAGAGGCGAGCGGAAAGCTCGACCAGATCGCCGAGATCATAGCCAATGCTCCAGAAGGCTTTGTGGTCTACTCCGGGGACGACGAGGCGACGCTCCCGATCATGGGGCTGGGCGGCTATGGTGTGATCACGACCATCGGTAATGTCGCACCCGAGCCGATGAAAGAGATCGTCGATGCGCTGGTGGCCAACGAGCATACGAAGGCCCTGGCGTCTCACCTGAAGCTCCAGCCCTTGATGAAAGAGCTTTTTGTGACAGCCAACCCGATCATGGTAAAAGCAGCCATGGAAATGGCCGGGTTTGCGGTCGGGCCGGTGCGCTTGCCCTTGATCGAGGCGACGGCCAAACAGAAGGAAAGACTCCAAAAAGTCATGGAGGCTGTTGGGGTCTTATAAATAAAAGGTTTGGGGCAAAAGCCACTGAACCACAAATAGAAGAGTGTGAGTCCGATACCCGGGAGCTTGCCTGCGCCAGATAAACACGCGGGCATAAGGTCTGCCTCTACGTATCACTATGGTTTTATGCTCGAAGAAATGGAGGCACCCTTGGCTGATAGCATGGGCGCAAGACCTGCGGTACGCAGGCCAAACACAAATAGGTTCGCTCGCAAGACGACAACCGAAGACCAAAAGGGCCGTTTGGGCAGAGAGTCCAACAAAGAGCACAAGAAAGAC
>WRFC01000186.1 GCA_009779015.1 Coriobacteriia bacterium
CACCAGTTGGCAGCAGAGCGCCGTGTCACCGAGGTCAGAAGAGGTCATGCCGTAATGCACCCAGCGCGATGGGCGGGGCTGGTCGGCCGGCGCCTGGGCGTCGATATGCTCGCCCAGGTCAGTCAAAAAGGCGATCACGTCGTGGTTCACCTCGGCCTCGAGCACGTCGATGTGCGCCGCGTCGATGCCGGCGTGCGCGCGGATCCAGGCCGCCTCGGCGCGGCTGATGCCGATCTGGCCGAGCTCGGCCTGCGCCTCGCAGGCCAGCACCTCGATCTCTGCCCAGATCCGGTATTTATTCTCAAGGGAGAAGATCTGGGACATGGCGGGGCGGCTGTAGCGGTCGATCATTTTTTCTCCTTCTATTGGATACTTGAATTGGGCTTTGTGGGCTCTGGGGGCACGGGCGGTTTTCTGGCCTACTGTCTTTTTACCTGGTTATTGGACATTTGCCTTTTTTACCCGGCGACCACTTGGCTATTCAGGCGTTTTATGGTACTATACCGCTTTGCGTGTGCGGGTGTGGCGGAATTGGCAGACGCGCATGGTTCAGGTCCATGTGAGTGTATACTCATGAAGGTTCAAGTCCTTTCACCCGCACCAAGAATGTCAGGCAGCTCAACAGCTGGCTGACATTTTTGCATTGCCCAGAGGCGGCGGCCGGCTGGCTGAGCGCGGCGGTCGGCTGGGTGCGGCGGCCGGCTGGGTGAGCGCGGCGGCCGGCTGGCTGCGGCGGCTGGCCCCGGCCGGCTGGCTGCGGCGGTCGGCTGGGTGCGGCCGGCTGACCGACATGCCCACTCCTTGCCCAACCTTCAGCGCAAAACCATGATTTCAGATTTTACGACCCCATTTTGCTAATTTTTCGAACTTGTGCACGGTTTTTGCCACATTTGCGCCGTTTTTGACCCTGCCCCAAAAGCTCGGCGGGTACCGGTTTGCCTTGCCCGAGCTGAACCAGCGCATTGCCCTGCCAAAGTCAATCAGAAAGTACTTTAGCAAGGCCTACTACGCCTGCGACCTCTATTGGCCAGATCAGAAGATCGCCGTCGAGTACGACAGCGACCAATTCCATACCGGGTCGGACCGCATCGCCAATGACTCGAACAAGCGAAATGCCTTGGCTTCGATTGGCATACAGGTCGTCTCGGTCACGCGGCAGCAGCTCTACAACAGCAAAGAGCTAGAGAGCGTCGCCCAAACGGTCGCCAAACAGATGTCCAGAAGACTGCAGCTCAATCGTGACAGCTTCCTCTCCACCCACCGAGCGCTGCGCCGAGAGCTGCTTTGATCGCTTCGAGCAATAAAAAACAATAGGGAGAAGCCCGGTCAGTTTGAAACAAGCTGGTACCCTCGCGCTGACCTCATGCTTTCGCGATACAGAATGCAGCATAGAGTGGGACGGATTTGATCGAATTGGCAAAGCGTGACTTGGGCGCACCTGAGTACCATTTGGCTCGAAGTGAGCCAATCGAGCGCTGAGTAGTATTCGCGTGCTTTGGCACCAGCCTTGACGCGTGAGTATTGAAACTTTTTGCTTTTATTGCCCAACTGCGCAGGCAACGAGGTATATATTGACTCGATTCTCGTTGACTCATAAGGCGTGTTGATATATCGAGTCATATCAGCAAGGTAATCAGTTCGGATGTCAGTCAATATTGATGCATTGTAACGCAATATATCGCGACTTTTATCCAATAAATCGACAATCGCAGCCGGCATTCCGCCAGTACAGAGGTACAAGCGATAACGCTCTAAGCAAAGCTGATGTAGAGGAGTAGAGATAGCCCTGTCATTGTCAAAACAATCGCGAATCTCATCGACCAGCCCCGCCTCTTGGCCTGCAAGCAAAAACTCTTCAAAATCCATGGGAAAAAGATACCGCTTCTCGACCTGCCCCCTTAGCTAGCATGCTAATTGGTGCCCAAGCCCTTGGCCCTCATCGGGCGTTGTCGCTGCGGTGGTGCCCCAGGGCCTTCTCCCAAGTCTTTTTTTGCTGTGACGCCAAGAACTCGTGCATGGGGCCAACTGCCTTTGAGATTCTACGAAAAACCATTTTTACTAAATATTTTTAGCAATTATCATCTTGCGGCAAATCGCTGCGAGATTCGCAGTACCATTACCTCACACAAGCAATAAATATACTACTGGGAGGACAACATGCGTTCTTGCATACGATTTGTTTCGGCGCTTTTGCTCAGCGTGGCGATGTTTTGCTATGCGCCCATGGCCTACGCGACAGAGGTCAACGACCTGCCTTCAACGACTGACAGTGCCTTGGCCTCTGAACAGCCAGCGGCCTCAGCGGTTGAAGGCACGGGCTCGGCGGCCGTGGACACGGCGGCCAACCAGCCGGCGCCCGTAACGGCAGCGCCTCAGGCCGATACTGCGAGTGCCGTCGATGCGGCCGGCCCCGGCGCTGCGGCGGCGGACGGTCAAGCGGCCGACCCCGGCGCCGCTACTGCAGGCACCGCTGACCCCAGCAGCACCGCTGGCACCAGCAGCAACGCCACCAGCACTCCCGCTGGCACCTCCAGCGGCATCGCCCCGCTTGCCGACACCTCGGCCCCAACAGCAGCAGCTGCCCCCAACGGCGCCGCCAGCACTGCGGCCACGCCCAGCGCCACGGCGGCACCTGGCGCCGCAGCCTCCCC
>WRFC01000187.1 GCA_009779015.1 Coriobacteriia bacterium
AAGTTTCGGCGGCTGCTGGAGGATTACGAGGTGGACAAACTGCTGGTGGGTCTGCCGGTCTCGCTGGACGGGGCTGAGCACGCCCAGGCCGCTTGGGTGCGCGAGGTGGCGGCGGGCATTGCGGGGCTTTATGGGCTGCCCGTCGGTTTTGCCGATGAGCGGCTGAGCTCGGGGCAGGCCAAAACGGTGCTGCGCAGCATGGGCTATACTGAGAAGCAGATGCGCGGTAAGTTGGATAAGACTGCCGCGAGTATTTTTTTGCAGAGCCACCTGGATTGGCTGGTTGGCCAGGCAGGCGGTGGCAAGGGTGGTTGGGACGCTGACCAGGGCAGCGGCCAGGGCGGCGGCTGGGGCAGCGGTCAGGTGCCAGGCCCCGCAGTGGGTCACGTGACCGGCCAGGCAGGCGGTGGCAAGGGTGGTTGGGACGCTGACCAGGGCAGCGGCCAGGCAGAAATGACAATAAGGACGCGTTAAGCAATGGCAAACCACTTTCGCCACCATCAGACCGGCGATCTGACTACCAGCCCGGGCACGAAACCCAAGGCCGCCCCCAGCGCGCCCGCCGCGCCTCTGGCGGTGCCGTCGGCCGAGCCGCGCAAGGCCGCGTCGCGCAAGGCTGCGGTGCCCAAGGCTGCGTCGCCCAAGGCCGTGGCGCAGCGGCGTACCCGCGATCAGCGCCGGCGCACCAAACCGCCCCGGGGCGCCTCGCATAAATTCCGCAACTTTGTGATTACGCTGGTCGTGGTCGTGGTCGTCGGGGCGGCGGCCTACGTGGCCGTTCCGCGCATTATCGGCGCGGTCAACGCGGCCGGCAGCAGCAGCCTGAACATCGGCAGCACGGTCCAGGTCTATGTGCCCAGCGGCTCTACTACGCGCGACATCGCCGGTATTTTGAAGACCGGTGGCGTGATCAGCAATACCTCTGATTTCATCAATGCCGTAGAGGCAGAAAACAATGCCAGCAACCTCAAGCCCGGCACCTACAGCCTGGTCGTGGGCACTTCTAACGACGACCTGGTGGCGGCGCTGGTGGCCGGCCCACCCGATACGGGCATCAAGCTGACCATCCCCGAAGGCCTGACCGTCCAGCAGACGGCGGCCATCGTCGAGAAGACCTGCGGCATACCGGCCGCCGACTTTATTGCCGAGGCCAACTCGGCCGACAAGTACGCAGCCGACTTTCCCTTTGTGGCCGGTGCCTACAACAACTCGTTGGAGGGCTTCCTCTACCCCCTGACCTACCAGGTACCCGTCGGTGCCAATGCCGAGACCGTGATCAGGCTTCTCCTCAAGCAATACGCGATTGAGACGGCCGATGTCGATTGGAGTTACGCGGCCAGCAAAGGGCTCTCTGAATACGATGTGATTAAAATAGCCTCGATGATCGAGAAAGAGACCTTTACGGCCGACGAGCGCCCGCTGGTCTCGTCGGTTATCTACAACCGCCTGAGCACGGGCATGAGGCTGCAGATCTGCTCGACCGTCGTCTACGCCCTGGGGCCAGACTCGCGCGACTTTGGCATCAACCCGCTGCTTTACGTTGACCTGCAGGTTGACAGCCCGTACAACACCTATACCCACGACGGGCTGCCGCCCGGGCCGATCTGCTCGCCGCAGCTGGCCTCGATTGAGGCTGCGGCCGCGCCGGCCGACACCACTTACATCTATTATGTGCTGACTTCGAAGGACGGCACGCACACTTTTTGCACGACCAGCGACGAGTTTGCGCAGGCCAACGCCGTGTACCGCCAGGTCTTTGGGCTGAACTGAGCGGGTTAGAAGAGAGCTTGGAGCCGAGGATGCTGCCTGCCAAGCGCGCCAAAAGGTTGGGGATGCGCGCCCGCCCGCTGACGCCCGACGTTTATCTGAGCTCGGTGACCCTGATTGACGCCGGCCTGCTGCGGCGGCTGGGCGTGCGGGCGCTGCTTATGGACATCAACAACACGATTGTGCCGCGCGACCGCGAGAGCGCGCCGGATGAGGTGCGCGCCTGGATCAGCGGGCTCAAGGCCGAGGGGTTCTTGTTTGCGCTGGTCACCAACAACTGGCACCGGGTCGTTTTTGAGCACGGGCGCGACCTCGACATCCCCGTCATCTACAAGTCGGTAAAGCCCCTGCCCTTTGCCTACCGGCGGGCGTTTGCCCTGCTTGGGGTGACCAAGCGCGAGGCCGTGATGATCGGCGACCAGCTGCTGACCGACATCTTGGGGGCGCGCCTGCTGGGCATGCCGTGCATCATGGTAGAGCCGCAGTCTGAGGCCGATCTGCGGCATATCTTGGTGCAGCGAAAGATCGAGCGGCTGCTGATTGGCAAGATGAGGCCGGAGGCTTAGAGGTGGGGGAGAAGAGATTGGGTGCTGCGGGTGGCGTGGGTGCTGCTGGTGGTGTGGACGGCGCGGGTGCCGGGGGCTGGGACGGCGCCGGGGGCGGCCGGGACGGTGGCGCCGGGCGCGGGCCGCACATCCTCTTGATCGGCTTTATGGGGGCGGGCAAGTCCAGCGTCGGCTGGGCTTTGGCCGAGTGCCTGGGGTTGCTCTGCCTCGATGCCGACCGCCAGATCGAATGCGATCTGGGCTGCACGATCAGCGAGTTTTTCGCCAGCGCTGGCGAAGCGGCCTTTCGCGAGCGCGAGCTGGCGTTCTTGC
>WRFC01000188.1 GCA_009779015.1 Coriobacteriia bacterium
CGCGTTTCTGACGGTTTGGATACAACAGCCACCGACAGCCAGCCAACAGAGTAGCAAACAAGACAGGCCTTCATGTATTATCCTATTTTAAAGGCAACCGCCCGTCTTGTTGCCACAATCCTATCCTGAGGAGCTGAATTATATGGACATTAGCATTTCTGGGCGTCGTATCAGTATCAGCGATGAGCTGAGGACATATATCAATGACCGGATCGAACAAGCCGTTAAAGTATTTAAGATAGACCCCATGACGATCGAGGTCGTTGCCCGCCATGAGCAGACTGCCGCCCAGAAAGACCGGACAACAGCCGAGATCACATTGCGCACAAAAGGCCACGTCATCCGTACCGAGTCGTCAGACGAGGATATTAAGGCTGCGGTCGATATCGCATCTGCCAAGCTAGAGAGGCAGTTGCGCAAATACAAGACGCGGGTCGTCGAAAAGCGCAAGGCCGGCCCCAAGATCAGCGACGTGCTGGCCGACCCGGTGATTGCGGCAGCCGATCTGCAGGTCCGTGAGGATGCGCTGTTGGCCGCCCAAAAAGAGAACGAGAGCGATGGGTTGGTCAGGGTCAAAGAACTCAGCCTTGACATCCTCGACATCGATGAGGCCATGTTGCGGATGGACCTGGTCGGCCATGACTTCTTCGTCTTCGTCAACTCGTTGACCGGTCTGACCTGCGTCCTCTACCGTCGCCATGACGGGGGCTACGGGTTGATCTCGCCGCGTGTCGAGAAAGCCGGCGAGTAAGCCAGAGGCGGCGGAATGGCCGGATTGGCGTTGGCCAAGCCGTTCGGTTTTGTGCTAGACTACTAGAGTTTGTCCTACTACCTTTACTTGGTCGGAAACCAAGGAAAAAAAAGGAGATTGCTGTAATGCGGAAGAATATCCACCCCGAGTATATGGAATGCCAGGTACGCTGCTCGTGCGGTAACACCTTTACAACGCGTGCGACCAAGCCCAACCTGCATATCGAGCTCTGCAACGAGTGCCACCCCTTCTATACCGGTCAACAGAAGTTCGTTGACACCGGCGGCCGTGTCCAGCGTTTTGCGGACAAGTACGGCTCGGCCTCGACGGCCGTGGCCGAGCGCCAGGCCGCCGAAAAAGAGGCCCGGGCAAAGGCCGTGGCCGAGAAGGAGGCTGCAGCCAAGGCTGCGCGCGAGGCCAAAGCGGCCGAGAAGGCCGGTAAGGCGGCTCAGTTTGCCGAGAAGGCCAGCGCTGCCGTTCAAGAAGTGCCAGCTGTTGATGCGGCTGAATCTGCCGAACAGGCCGAACCGGCCGAACTGGAGGGCGAGGCCTCTGAGGCTAGTGCCATCGAGGATGCCTCGGCAGTTGCACCAGCAGAAGCAGAAGCTCTCGCTAAAACAGAAGCCGACTCTGCCGAGTAAGATAACCCGGGCAGCCCGAGGCTTAATCAAAGTACCTCTTGCCTGTTGAGGAGGCAAAATGACGAGCCTTGATGTCAAACTGCTGAACCACACGCCAGACCCAGAACGCGCAGTAGCCAGTGCCGCGCGGCTCTGCTATGCCCCTGTCGGGGCAGCCGAGCTGATAATGGGCATGGATGACGCCGAGGTGGCGAGGATTTTGCGGGTGATCATGAGAAGCGGCCACCATTCGGCACTTGAGCACGCTTCGTATAGCTTTGCCATCGATGGCGTGAGCCGGGCTTTGACGCACCAGCTGGTGCGTCATCGTTTAGCTTCCTACAACCAGCAGTCGCAACGCTATGTGGCATTTGCAGGCGGCCCCGAAGTCGTTGTTCCTCCGTTGATTGCCGCCGACCCTCAGCTTTGCGCCCAGTTTGATGCGGCAGTCGCGCAGGCTTGGGAGGCCTATCAGGCACTGCTCGCAGCCGGCATCGAGGCCGAGGACGCCCGTTATCTGTTGCCCAATGCCGCTGTCACGAAGATCGTCGTGACGATGAACATCCGTGAATTGCTGCATTTCTTTACAGTCCGCTGCTGCAACCGTGCCCAATGGGAGATCCGCCAGCTGGCCACGCTGATGTTAGAGCTGGCTGCGCCGACCGCACCGTATATCTTTCTTGATGCCGGGGCGCCCTGCCGCCGCGGGCCGTGCCCCGAAGGCTCGATGACCTGCAACGAACCATTTGAGAGGATCACCCGCCCATGACCGGCCAAGAGCAAAAAGGCGCTCATTTTCGGGTTGACGCCCCTGCCGGGGGAGAAGCGGGCGGGCAGCTGCAAGGTGACGGCCTGGTCAACGCCGGCCATCGAGGCCAAGTCCCCGTCAGCACGCGTGCACCAGGCGAGCGCGCGGCCAGCGAATTAAAGCGGGCCAAAGAGACCGAAGGCGTGCTCTGCCAGACACACGTCGGCGGCCAGGCCCTGATCGAGGGCATCATGATGCGCGGCCGCTATAACTGGTCGGTGGCCGTGCGTGAGCCCAGCGGCCAGATCTACACCGAAGAGCATGATCTGGCGAGCGGGCGACCTAAGAACTCCTGGATGTATAAACCGGTTGTCCGTGGCTGCACGGCAATGGCTGAGTCGATGGCACTGGGTTTTAAAGCCCTCGAAGTGGCCACGCAGCACGCCTTTGCAGATCTTGATGATGAAGTGGACGCCGACAACACGGGCGGCGACACGGCCAAGGCGACAGCTTCGGCCGCAGCC
>WRFC01000189.1 GCA_009779015.1 Coriobacteriia bacterium
CCAGCTCGGACGCGTTCAGTGCTGACAATAAGCGCCGCTCGTTGGCCAGATGCTCGGGCAAGACAATCCCCACCAGCTTCTGGCCTTGCTCGGTCAGGCGGACCGTCACACCGCGCCGGTCATCGGTGTTATGCGTGCGGGCGATCAGCCCATCGCTCTCCATGCGGGTCAGTCGCTGCGTCACCGCCCCGGGGGTGACCATCATCGATCGCGCCAGATGGCTGGGCGAGAGCTCATACGGGCTGCCGCTCCGAAAAAGCGTGGCCAGCACGTCAAACGCCGCAAAGTCCAAGCCATACCTCTCAAACACCTTGGTCTGCTCTTTGACCAGTAAGACCCCCAGCCGACTGATACGCCCGACGATACCCATGGGCGAGACATCCAGATCGGGGCGCACCCGTGACCATTGATAGATGATCTGATCTACCTGGTCTATTTCTTGTTCTTTTGTAATCACTTTGCAATCCCCTCAGAAATGCTGAGGATGTTCTTCTCCCCTGCAATACTTCGCACGTATCAGTTTCTCCACTTCGAATGCTCATATTATAAAGCATCCCAATGTCCTTTTATCTATTCCAAAGATAAATAGTTTTGTCCGCCTAATATTCTCTAAAGACGCACCTAGCTCGCAAGTTTTCTCAAAAAACGCATTATTCTTTAGCTATAAACTATTTAGCTGGGGAGAAGGGCGGGCGGCCACTCGAACCAATAGGCCAAGCGAGGGCCCAACGTGTCTTTCACATCGGGCCCTCGGGGTCAGGCTGGCTGTCTAGCTAGAAAGTCTTTAATGACGGCAGCCTATTGGACGATGTAGCAGGCACGGATCTGATCGTTGCCCTTGGTGTCCACATAGACTTTGTAATTGCCGACCGTATAGGTGCCGGCCGAATTGCTGGCGATGGCCAATGTGGTCGAGGTCGTAGTGACCAGCCCATCAGAGTTCTTGACTGTGACATTGACCGTCAGGTTGTTCTGATTGCCGCTCAGCTTCTGGACGAATGCCGTGGGTGTGACGCTCACGATATCCGGGCCGTAGACGATGAAAGCGCTTTCAGAGGTACCACAGATCGAGCACCGGCCGCTTGTTGGAAGCGTAGCCTGCGTGAAGATGGCACCGCAGACCGGGCAGCGGTAGATGGTGCTATAGGCCTGCAAAAGGTAGGCCGGGTTGCCCAGGTTGGCAAGCACATCGCTGTAGTTGTTGTAGTGTAGGTGCTCGGCCTGCTGGGCAAGATTGAAGATGCGCGCCGCAGCGGTGACGCCCTCGTCCTGTGCTGTCGCCAAGAAGCCGGGGTACATGGTCGTCCACTCGTAATCCTCACCGGCAATGGCGGCGGTGAGGTTCTCGGCCGTCGTGCCAACGACCGGGGTGTCAGCCACCGGGCGGTCCGTGGCGCCCATGCTCACGAGCACTGCCCATTCGGCGTCGGCGTGCGTTTGCTCGGCCGCAGCTGTAGCTGTGAAGAGACGGGCGACGGTCGGGTAACCCTCGGCCTGGGCTTTGGCTGCAAAGGCCGTGTAGTTGGCAACGGCGTTGGTCTCGCCCTGGACCGCTGTGTAAAGGTTGTCATAAGTCGCAAGATTATAGACGACAAACGCGCTGATAGCGGTCCCGCAGATGTTGCACCTGCTTGAGGGAAGCGTGGCCGGTGTAAAGACGGCACCGCAGACCGGGCAGCGGTAGACAGTCTTATAGGTCGCGTTCAGGTAGGTCGGGTTATCGAGGTTGGCCAGCACATCGCTGTAATTATTGTAGTGGATCTGCTCGGCCTGTTGGGCAAAGTTGAAGATGCGCGCCGCAGCGGTGACGCCCTCATCTTGAGCTGTCGCCAAGAAGTCTGGGTACATCGTGGTGTACTCGTAGTACTCGCCGTTAATGGCGGTCTGGAGGTTCTCGGCCGTCGTCCCGACTGTTGGGGCAGCCGCCACCGGACGGTCAGTGGCGCCCAGGGTCACGAGCACGGCCCACTCGTCGTCGGAGTGCTTTTGCTCGGCTGCGGCTGTGGCGATGAAGAGGTTTGCCACCGCTGGATAGCCATCGGCCTTGGCCTGCGCCGCAAAGGCCAGGTATTCGGCGTTGGCATTGGTCTCGCCCTGGACTGCTGCGTAGAGGTTGTCGTAGGTCGCGGCCACACCTGGGTCAACCGCCGTCAGTACTGGGCCGGCTGCGCCGACCGTGCCCACGACAGCTGTCATCGCTGACTCGACTTGTGTCGTCTGCGCAGGAGAAGACTGAGTTGCAGCAAAAGCCGTCGATGGCACCAAGGCCAGGGCGAAAGCCACCGCTACGATTATTGATAATAGCCTGCTTTTCTTTGATCTCATATTTTCCTCCGTTTATTTCCTCCAAGTTTTTAACACGTAGGTACATCGAATGATCTCGTTGCTGCTGAAGCCTTTCGAGCAGTCAACTGCTTTGGCCGTAGATTATGGCGGTTTTTGATTTTGAATGGCACGAATTGCCAGCATATGCTGTTAACACCCCCTTCATACTATTAATGCGATTTTCTCCAGCTGTATTATGAGAATCGTGTCAATTAATAGTATCCGCAAACCCAGTTTAGTAACTGTTTATCTTTGTGTCAATCAATTTGTTTTATTGTGTTTAGGGACGGTTGCCTGCCTTGGCCATAG
>WRFC01000190.1 GCA_009779015.1 Coriobacteriia bacterium
CGCTCGACCCGGGTGAGCGTCACGGTCGAGGTGCTCGAGCGCCAGAAGCGCATCGTCCCCGAAGTCAACGACCTCTGGGCCAAGCAGACCTTTGCGGACTGCAGCAGCCTGCTTGACCTGCGCGAAAAGGTGCGGGCCGCCGGGTTGGTCGAGCGGCAGAACGAGGTGCGCAAACAAATCAGCTTTGCGGCGGCCGCAGAACTGGCCAAGCGCTTGACCGGCCAGATCCCAGATCAGATCGTCGAGTACACGCGCGGCAGCCTGCTCAAGCAGATCGAGGCGAACCTGCTCGCCCAAGGCCGCACGCTGGACGACCTGATCGAGCATGAGGGCGGCGGCCAAGAGCAATTCGACCGGCAGCTGATTGAGCAGGTGCGCGAGATGCTGGCCCAGGGCTTCAGCCTCGACGCCTTGGCCAGGCATCTGGGCATGTCGGTCAGCCCAGAGGATATCGACGAGGCCTTCAGGCAGATCGCCCCCGGCCAAGAGAAAAGGATGCGCCAGGATTTTGAGGCCACGGGGCGGATGTACTTGATCTACGACGACGCCCTGCGCAACAAGGCCAATCAATGGCTCGTCGAGACGGCGACGATCGCATACCTAGACGCCGAAGGCCGCATCGTCGACCCCTTGGCCAACTGACCCCTGCCCCATCGCCCGTCTAGCGCACGCTGCTTGGCGGCGGGGTGGCGGCCGAGCGTCACCGCGCGCCTTGGGCGGGCTGCGCTCGCGGTCACGCTACCCAATAAAAGCGGCAAAAAAAGGGGGAGAAGGGCTGGTGGGCCGCAGAGCAGGCCTGTCGAGGCCAAAAGTATATGAAACCTGCATAGATCGTACAATACTGGTTTGCGCTAGAATCAAGAATAAAAGTAAACAGCCATCGAAGGAGCAGGCATGACACTGAAGGTTAAACGCAGGGACCTGGGCAACGAGAAGATCGAGCTGCAGGTCACGGCTCCAGCAAGCCAGGTTAACGACGCAATAAGGTTTGCCAACTACCATATCGCCCTGCAGAACGGGGTCGTCGCAGAAGGGCACACTGTCGACCAGCTGGGCAAGGCCATCATCGCCAAGGTGGGGCTGCCCTACTACCAGTCGTCCCTCGATTTCTCGGTGGCCGAGTTCTTGGCCCCCTTTGCGGTGACCCAAGAAAAGCTCCAGATCATCATGAACCCCCAGGTCGCGGTCGGCACGCAAAGCGTCGAGGCCAACAAAGACTACTCGTTTGGGGCGACCGTGACCCTCAAGCCGCGCTACGAGCTGAGCTCTTACGAGCCGGTGCAGCTGAAGATCCCCCAGGCCACGGTCAGCGAAGAAGAAATCGACGCGCAGCTCTTGATGATAGCCGAGAATTATGCGACTTGGGAGAAGGACGAGGACAGGCCGCTCGGCAGCGGCGACTCGGTGCTCTTCAAGATCGCGGGGACCGATGCCGAAGGCAATGCCATTCCCTTCTTGACTGCCGAGCGCCGTCAGTACACCTTAGGCGAGGAGTTCTTGCCCGAAGAGTTTGACGAGCAGATCATCGGGCTGCGCGCTGGCGACGAGAAGAGCTTCTCGTTTACCCTGCCGGGGTTTGCACCGCAGCCGAAAGAAGGGGCGGCGACCGAGGGCGCCGCAGGTGCGGCCAGCCCGGCCAGCCCGGCCGATGCGGCAGCAGCCGCCGCCGAGCCGCCCGCCGCTGCGCCCGCCGACCCCGAGCGGGTCGATGTCACGGTGAACATCCTCGAACGCCAAAAGCGCATCATCCCGGCCGTCACCGACATCTGGGTCCAACAGAACTTTCCGGACTGCCAGACGGTCCCCGACCTGCGCGCCCAGGTGCGCGCCCAGGGCATGGCCATCCGCGAGCGCGAGGTCGGCAACATGACCGCCTACTTTGCGGCCTCCGAGCTGGCCAAGCGCTTTTCAGGCAGCATCCCCGACCCCTTCTATGAGTTCACACGCAGCGACCTGCTCGCCCAGATCGAGATGAATATGCAGCAACAAGGCCGCACGATGCAAGACTTCATCGAGCACGAAGGCGGCGGCCAGCAGCAGTTTGCCATGCAGATCATGCTGCAGGTGCGCGAGACGCTGACCCAGGGCTTCAGCCTTGATGCGCTGGCCAGGCATTTGGACCTGCAGGTCGAGCCCGCCGACATCGAAGAGGTCTTTCATCAGATGGCGCCCGGGCAAGAGGCCAAGGCGCGCCAAGAGTTCGAGCTGACCGGCCGCATGTACCTGGTCTTCGAGGGCGCCCTGCGCAACAAGGCCAACATCTGGCTCGTCGACACGGCCAAGATCGAGTACCTGAACGCCGACGGCGAGGTCGTCGGCAAGAACGAGGCCGCCACGAAAGCCGACGAGGCCGCAGCAGCTGCCGACGCGGCAGCCGGCACAGGCGCGGGCGCCGCCGACACCGCCGCCAACCCGGGCGATGATGCCTAAGATGCAGACCAAAGCCGTCTTAAGCGTCCTCGGCAAGGACCGCAAGGGCATCGTGGCCAGCGTCTCTCAGACCCTCTATGCGGCCGACGCGAATATCGATGACATCCAGCAGACCATCCTCGGCGGCATGTTCTCGATGACCATGCTGCTCACCATCAACGAAGAGAGCTGCAGCTTTGACAC
>WRFC01000191.1 GCA_009779015.1 Coriobacteriia bacterium
AAGGCCGCCACCAAGGCCGGCGAGAACGAGCTCCGCGCCGTGGCCTCCGAGCTCCAAGAGACGCTCGTCCAGTTTGCCGTGGACGCCCAGGTCGTCGGCTGGACGGCCGGCCCGACCGTCACGCTCTTCAAGCTGGCGCTCGGCGAAGGCGTCCGCGTCGCCCGCATCACCTCGCTGGCCGACGATATCGCGCTCGCCCTGGCCGCCAGCTCGGTGCGCATCTTCTCGCCCATCCCCGGCACCTCGCTGGTCGGCGTCGAGGTCCCCAACGCCCAGCGCTCCGACGTCCTCTTGGGCGACGTGCTGCCGGCCGCGCCCACCGGCCCCCTGCAGCTGGCCATCGGCAAAGACGTCGAAGGCACCGCCGTAACCGCCAACCTGGCCAGCATGCCGCACCTCTTGATCGGCGGCACCACCGGCTCGGGCAAGTCGGTGGCCATCAACTCGATGATCATGAGCGTGCTTTTGCGCGCCACCCCGGCCGAGGTGCGGATGATCTTGATCGACCCCAAAATGGTCGAGCTGACCCGCTACAACGACATCCCGCACCTCTACGTGCCCGTCGTCACCGACGCCGGCAAGGCCGCCGCCGCGCTGGCCTGGAGCGTCATCGAGATGGAGCGCCGCCTCAAGCTCTTCATGTCCGTCGGCGTCAAGAACATCGCCAACTACAACGACTATGTGGGCCACCTGCGCCGCCAGACCGAGCGCGAGGCCGAGCGCCTGCGCGCCCGCGCCGCCCAGGCCGCCGCCAAAAAGGCCGCCGAGAGCGACTTTGCGGCCGACGCCCAAGAGCTGGCCGACTTTGAGCGCTGGGTCAACGGCGAGTCTGCAAACAGCCCGGCCGAGAGCCCCCAGCCCTTTGCCCCGGCAGCCGATTCAAGGGGAGAAGACCCGGTCTTCTCCAGCAGTAGCAACGCCGCAGTCCCGGGCAGCGGGCAACCGGCAGCACCGGGCTTCGGTCGACCAGCCGCTGCGGCCGTCCCGGTCTTCTCCACCAGTAGCAACGCTGCAGCCCTGGGCAACGCCGCAGCCTCGGGCAGCGCCGTAGCCCAGGAGGCAGCGGCGGACAAGGCGGCCGAGGCCGAAGAGCAGATCGCCGAGCTGTTTGCCGACCTGCCGGACGAGCTGCCGCTGGTGATGATCGTGATCGACGAGCTGGCCGACCTCATGATGGTGGCCGGCAAGGATGTCGAGGCCTCGGTAACGCGGCTCTCGCAGCTGGCACGGGCGGCCGGGCTGCATCTGATCATCGCCACCCAGCGGCCATCGACGAACGTCATTACCGGTGTCATCAAGGCCAACATCGTCAACCGCATCGCCTTTAACGTGGGCAGCGGCATCGACTCGCGCGTTATTTTGGACACCAACGGCGCCGAGGCGCTGCTGGGCAACGGCGACTGCCTTTTTTCGAAGCCCGAGTACGGCAAGCCGGTGCGCATCCAGGGCTGCTTTGTCTCGGACGGCGAGATCAGCCAGGTCGTCAGTTTTTTGAAGGCGCAGGGCAACCCCGATTACCACGAAGAGATCTTGGCCACGGCGGTCAACGGCATCTCGGTCTCGCAGCTGGGCGCCGGCAACGGCCCCGAGGGCGACGACCCGCTGGTCTGGGAGGCCGCCGAGATCGTCGTCTCGACCCAGATGGGGTCGACCTCGACGCTGCAGCGGCGGCTCAAGGTGGGTTATGCGCGGGCTGGCCGGATCATGGACAACCTCGAGCAGAAAGGCATCGTCGGCCCGGCCAACGGCTCGCGTCCGCGCGAGGTATTTGTCGATGATCTGCTCGAACTCGAGGGCATCAAGGCCCTCGACCACGAAGACGGCGGCGAAGTCTGGTAACATTAGGGCACTATAAAGTAAGGAGTTGAAGTGGCTGAGAGTTTTGGCGCGCTGCTCACTGAGGCTCGAATGCGGCGGGGCCTGTCAATCGAGCAAGTTTCGACCGTGCTTCGAATCAGGCCGGCAATCCTCCGGTCGCTTGAGAAGGAGGATTTCTACGGCATGCCCTTAAAGGGGCATTCGCGCAATATGGTCAGCGCCTATGCGCGCTACTTGGGGCTTGACGCCGCTGAAATCACCCGTGTCTTTTTACGCAACTACCGCGACTTCGAGACCAGCTCACGCCGCCCGCAGACCGTTTATCGCGACTACGAGCCCACGCCCCGGCGCCAACCATCGATCCCCCCAGACGGCAGCCTGCTCCGCAAAGGCACCCCGGAAAGCCTCGAACAGCTCTCTGAGCAGGGTGTGCGGTCGATTTGGGATAAGCCCTTGCCGCGCAGCGAGCTCGGCCAGGGCTTTGACTCGCGCAGCCCTGAGGCCCAGCGTGCGGCCCTGGATGCCCGGCGTCGACGTGTTTCGGCCAACAACCAGAGCAAACGCGGCGGTGGCGGTGCTGGCGGTGGCGGTGGCGGCGGCATTGGCGGTTCGGTCGGCCGGCTACTGCGCAACACGCCGCTGCCTTTGATTGCCCTGATCATCCTGCTGATTGCCCTGCTCATCATCTGGGCCGTGGTGGCCAACAGCTGCAGCCGGGCACAGACCGACTACCTGCCTGCCCAGACGGGGCAGGCGGTCTCGGACGGCGGCGGCAGCACGGCC
>WRFC01000192.1 GCA_009779015.1 Coriobacteriia bacterium
CCTGACAGGAAATTCTTAAATGACCACGCGGCGATCAGGCAGGCATTGGTTAGCAAAGATAGGGACAGAATAGCCAGGGCATCAATGCAGATCAGTTTTATGATTACAAGCTTTTTCATAAGTCGTGCACACTACCTTTATGCTGCCCAAAATCATGAATCCATAAGAAATATCAGATTTGTTGAATAAACGCTATTTTTCTTAGTAGCAGTAAAACTATGAAATTAATAACATTATACTATAATGCATAAAATCGCTGATCTGTCAACCCAGATACCCACTTCTGAAGTCCTGATCTGCCCCTAAACAACAAAACCACTGCTCAGAAGCGTGGGCGGCACAATAATCTGTTCGGAACCCGACTTTGGAACTCCAAGCCTAACCCCAAAATACCTCCACTTGCCCAAAAGTGGGGGGCGCGTTAAACTAGCTTAGTTGTTTCAGGGCGAGGTGGAATCCCTCACCGGTGGTGATGCGCAAGGGCCTCTCAAAGGGCTGCGCTAGTCCACGAACCGCCTGCGTACCGGCAGCTACAGATGCTGCCCGACAGGCGGCCGACCTCGTGTGATCCGAGGACCGACGGTTATAGTCCGGACGGGAGAAACAAAGGATGTAGCTTCTGTGAACGCGGTGGAGTTTCAATCTGTCAGCCATTTTTATAACTGCCCAGAAGGCCTTTGGGCGCCGGGCGACCCGGTGCCGGGCGAGGTCGTGTTGGGCGACCCGGCGGCGGGCGAGGTCGTGCCGGGCGGCCCGGCACCGGGCGGCCAGCTGCCGGGCGAGTGCAGCCTCGACCGCCTCAGCCTCTGCATCCAGCCGGGCGAGCTGGTCGGCATCATCGGCGTCAACGGCTCGGGCAAGTCGACCCTGGCGCGCTGCATCAACGCCTTGCTGCACCCCCAGAGCGGCCGCGTTCTGACAGTCGGGCTAGACACCTCGGACCCCGAGCTCTTATTTGAGATCCGCTCGCACGCCGGCATGGTCTTTCAAAACCCCAACACCCAGATCATTGCCGACACCGTGGCCGACGACATCGCCTATGGGCTAGAGAACCTGGCCGTGCCGCGACCCCAGATGTGCGAGCGTGTCGAGGCCGCACTGGCGCAGGTGGGCATGCAAGGCCACGGCGAAGACAACCCGCGCTCGCTTTCGGGCGGGCAAAAGCAGCGCATTGCCTTGGCCGGCATCTTGGCCATGCAGCCCGATATTCTGATACTGGACGAGCCTGGGGCAATGCTCGACGTGCGCGGCCGCCGGGGCATCAGGCGGCTCAGCCGCGAGCTCAACGAGGCCGGCCTGACCGTGATTGTGATCACCCATTTTATGGAGGAGGCGGTCTCGGCGCACCGGGTGATAGTGCTGGACAGCGGGCGCATCGTCGCCGACGGCGGCCCCAAAGAGGTCTTTAGCCAGGTTGCGCTGCTCAAACGCCTCGGTTTAGACGTCCCCTTTTCGATGCAACTGGCCGGCGCCCTGCGCGAGCGCGGCTTTGACCTGCCCGAGACCATCAGCCCAGACGATTTGGAGGAGCTCTTATGCAGCTGGCCTGCACAGGCTTGAGCTACTCTTACCCCGGGCAGAATGCCGGGCATCCGGGTAAGGCTGCGCTGCAAAGCGTCAGCTTGAGCGTCAGCACAGGAGAGTGCCTAGCCGTCATCGGCCATTCCGGGTCGGGCAAGTCAACACTTGCCCAGCTGCTGGCCGGCTTGCTCAAACCCACGGCCGGCCAGGTCTTGTTAGAGAGGCAGGTGGTCGTTGATAGCCGCCACCGCAAGTCGCTCTTCCAAAAAGTCTCGATGGCCTTTCAGTACCCCGAGACGCAACTCTTTGCTCCCACTGTGGCCGATGATGTGGCCTTTGCCGCCCGCAATGCCGGCTGGCCGAGCCAGCGCGTGGCCGAGGCCGTCGAGGCTGCGCTTTGGCAGGTCGGCCTGGACCCCAAGCACTACCAGGCGCGCTCGCCCTTTGAGCTCTCGGGCGGCGAGCAGCGCCGCGTGGCCTTGGCCGGCCTCTTGGTCTTGGACACGCCTTTCTTGATCTTGGACGAGCCGGTCTCGGGCCTTGACCCTGCGGGACGGCGGAAGACCCTGGGGCTGATTAAAAAGCTCAAGCAGAACGGGCACGGCATCGTCTTGGTCTCGCACCAGATGGAAGACGTAGCCGAGCTGGCCGACCAGATCTGTGTGCTCAAAGACGGCGAGGTCCTGCTTGCGGGCAGCTCTGCCCAGGTCTTTGCCCAAGGCGCGCTTTTGCACGAGGTCAACCTGGGGGTACCGGCGGCCGAGGACTTTGCCCAGCGCCTGCGCCAGCGCGGCCTGGCCCTGCCGCCGACGCTCTTGACCATCGATCAACTGGCCGACGCGCTTGCTTTGACGCTCGACCCCGACAAGCGGCCACTGCGGCAAGCCAATCAGGGACAGGCGGTCTGACCAGCATGCCCGAGCTGACCATCGGCACCTATTCCGAAAAACAGTCTTTGCTCCACCGCTTAGACGCCCGCATCAAGCTGCTGGCTGTCATCATCGTGATAGCGGCGCTCTTTACGGCC
>WRFC01000193.1 GCA_009779015.1 Coriobacteriia bacterium
ATCTTCTTCTCTTCAGGAGTCATAAAGGTCAAGCTCGAGTCATAGGTCGGGGCGGCCTCTTTCTTAAAGTCCTCCAAAGGCTGGCCGGCCAGGGCCTTGGACATGAAGTCGTTCCAGACCGGCGCGCACAAGACACCGCCCTCGTTGTGCGGCAGGTAGTACTCGGTGTAGCGGCTGCCGATCCAGACAGCGGTCGAGAGCTGCGGGGTGTAGCCGATAAACCAGGCGTCTTTCCAGTTGTCCGCCGTACCGGTCTTGCCGGCGGCGATCTGCCCGCTCGAAAGCTTGGCGGCAGTGGCCGTGCCGTACTGGATAACCCCTTCGAGCACCTGCGTTGTGGCGTAAGCGACCTCGCCCGAGATGACCTGGGTGTTCTCGGGGGTATGCTGATACAAGACGTTGCCGTCTTTGTCGGTGACCTCGACGATGGCGGTCGGCGTGTTGTGCTTGCCGTCATTGGCAAAGGTGCCAAAGGCCGAGGCCATCTCCATCGTGTTAACGCCGTTGCTGCCCAGAATGGCCGAATAAACGGGCAAAAGGGGAGAAGTGATGCCGCAACGCTGTGCCATCTCAACGACCGCCTCTGGCCCGATCGTCCGCACCACGCGCGCATAAGCCGTGTTCGAAGACTTCCAGGTGGCCTGCGCCAGGGTCAAGGTGCCGTAGTCGTTGCCGTTATAGTTCTGGACATTCCAGTCCGGGGCACCCGGTATCTGAATCGTCACCTTCGAGCTGGCGCTGACCATGGTCTGTGGGCTAAAGCCCTTCTCGATGGCCGCCGCCAGGCCAAAGGCCTTAAAGCTCGACCCGGCCTGCCGGTGCATGTCGGTGCTCGTGCTCCACTGGTCGACATAAAAGTCCTTGCCGCCCCTAATGCACTTGACCAGCCCGGTGGTCGGGTCCACGCAGGTCAGGCCGACCTCAAAGCTGTCGCCATTCGGGTACTGCTTGATGTAGGCCTCTTGCGCCTCGCAGGCATCCTCGGCCCACTTCTCGTAATTCAGGTCGATCGAGGTCTGCACCGTCAGGCCGCCCTTGAAGATCATATCCTGCGGGATGGCCGGGTTGTTCTGCAGCTCTTGGCGCACAAAGGCCACCGCAAAAGGCGACATATAAATACCGTCGGCGCTGCGCGGCGTGACATTCAGGTCCAGCCCCTCGGCCTTGGCCGAATTCATCTGGTCCTCGCTGATGTAGCCGTTCGCATACATGCGGTCCAACACGGTATTGCGCCTGGCCAGGGCATTATCGGGATAAGTGACCGGGTTATTGTACTCGGGGCTTTGCGGGATGCCGCAGAGGGTGGCCGCTTCGGCCAATGTCAGCTCGGATGCGCTCTTAGAGTAGTAATGCTCGGCCGCCGACTCGATGCCCCACGAGCCGTCGCCGTAGTTGATGGTGTTCAGGTACATCATCAAGATGTCTTCTTTGGAGTACTCTTGCTCTAGCTCGACGGCCAGCGTGGCCTCGCGCACCTTGCGCTTATAAGACATGTCGTTGGCCTCGTTTTGGAGCACGGTCTGTCTGATCAGCTGCTGCGTGATCGTCGAGGCGCCTTCGACGTGGTTAGAGGTCAGATCGACCAGAAAGGCGCGCGCGATACCATAGTAGTCGACGCCGCCGTGCTGAAAGTAGCGCTCGTCCTCGACGGCTACCGTGCCCTCAAAGACGTAGGGGGTGACCTTGTCTGAGGTCGTCGGCTGGCGGTCGTACTCATAAAACTCGGCCATCACGGTGCCATCGGCAGCCAGGATGCGGGTCTTGTTCTCGTCCGAATAGCTGGCGATGTCATCCAGTGAGGGCAGGTCTGCGGTCCAGGACTTGAAGAGCGCAAAAACGCCCACGGCGGCCAATCCGCCAACACCGACGACAATGGCCAGCGCCAAAACCAAGCCGAACGGTATAATATGCTTCTTAGGTTGCGTGCGAGCGCGTTTCCTGCGAGAAGACATCATTCCTCCAATTTCTCTGGAGCCATTATGACTCAATTTGTGTCCCAACGCCCAAAATGGAACCCAAGCGTTCCGTCTTCGTCATCTCTTGAGCTGCTGGCTCCAGCCGGTGACCGAGCGGCGCTCTTGGCCGCCCTCAGCGCCGGGGCAGATGCCGTCTACCTGGGCGTCGAGAGCTTTAACGCCCGCCGCAAGGCGGCTAATTTTACCCTCTCGTCACTGCCTGAGGCCTGCGACCTGGCACATTTGGCAGGCGCGCGGGTCTATTTGACGTTGAACACGGCGATTCTCCCAGACGAGGCCGAAGCCGCCCTGAATGTGGCCTCAGAGGCTTGGCTGGCCGGCATCGACGCGGCCATCGTGCAAGACCTCGGGCTGCTCAGACGCCTGCGGGCCGAGCTGCCCGAGCTGCGCCTGCATGCCTCGACCCAGATGAACATCCACAATAGCGAGGCCGTTTTAGAGGCGGCCGAGCTCGGCGCCGCCCGCGTCACGCTGGCGCGCGAGCTGGCGCTGAGCGAGATCGCCCAGATCGGTGAGGCCGTGCGGATCGGCCAGGCCGTGCGGACTGGCGAGGCTGGCGAG
>WRFC01000194.1 GCA_009779015.1 Coriobacteriia bacterium
CGCCCGGTCGGCGCTCTCGACCAGGTAGGTGCCGGCGTCGCAGAGGGGGTGGCTGCAGCCCAGGGGCAGGATGTCGTCGACGCCGATCAGCCCATGGGTCTGGTCGGCCAGGGCAAAGATGATGTCGCCCATGGTCAGGCCGGCAGACGACTTGGCCTCAAAGCGGCCAGAGGTAAAGGCCGGCTGCAGGGCAACGCCGACGACCGTATCGGAGTTATCTAAAGCGTAATTGATCACCTGGCCGAGCTGGTCGTCGTTGAGGCCGGCCACCACGGTCATGGCCAAGACGACCTGGATGCCCGCCTGGCGGCAGTTCTGGACGGCCTGAAGCTTGGTCGCAAGCAGGTCGGTGCCACGGATATTTGTATAAACCTCGCTGGTCAATCCGTCGAATTGCAGGTAGATGCCGGTCAGGCCGGCCGCCACCAGGCCCTCTAGATAAGCCAGGTCGCGGGAGATGACGAGGCCGTTGGTGTTGACCTCGACGCCCCAGAAGCCGGCCGCCCGCACGCGCCGGACGACCTCGGGCAGATCGGCTCGGACTGTTGGCTCGCCGCCCGTCAGCTGCAGCGCCGTGTCGGTGCCGTTGGCAGCAATGATGGCCGCCAGAAAACCGTCTAGCTGGGCTAGGGGCAGATCGGTATTGTCGGCCTCGGCGCTCATAAAACAGACCGGGCAATGCAAGTTGCAGCGCTGGGTCAGCTCGATCTCGACCAGCGTCGGCCGGCGCCGGTGGCGCTGGCAGATGCCGCAGCCCGTGGGGCAGGGCTGGGTGGTCGGGCGAATGGCCGCGCTCGCTGGCGGCACCGGCTGAAAGGCCAGCGAGCAGAATTTTTGATAGTGCGCCGCATCGGGCCAGATGCGCGTCTGTTGCACACCGTGCTCGGGGCAACGGCGCCAGAGCCAGACCACCTGGTCGGCGTCGGCCCGCACCTCGGCATCCAGCACCCGCAGGCATTCTGGGCAAAGCGCCCGCGTCGTATGCAGGCAGGTGTATTCGCAAGCCTCGCCCTCCTCCCCCCGAACCGGGCCAGAACGCTGCGGCCTGGTTTGCCTGTTATTGGCGTCGGCCTCGCCCTTCTCCCCCTGAGTCAGGCACCAAGTGCTGGGGCGGTGCGGCCTGGTTTGGGGGTCTTGGGCGCGCGCGGTGTGAGGGGTGGCCATGTTTGGCAGGCCCGTTACTTTGGCACGGGCAGGTCGATGCCCGCGCGCGAGTCAAAGTCGCTGTTGGGCGGCGTGCCCACGCGGATGCCCTGGTAGTTTAGCCAATCTAGCGTGCGGCGGGCGACAAAGGCATCGGGCTGGGCCTCTGCGCTGTAGGCCAGCGCACGCAGCACCGAGGTCGTGTGCGCCAGGTCCTGGACGTTGTCGACGTCGGCCACCGGGTCCAGCGAGACCATCTGGACGCCGGCCGCTTGGCACTTTTGAACGTAGGCGTCGAGGGCCGGGCGACCGTCCATGTTATAGTACACCCCGGCGTGCGACATCGGCGTTTGGGCGGTCCAGCCGATCAGCGAGACGCCGCATTCTTGGCAGGGGCATTGCACGAGCCCGCCGTTCTGATAGGTCCGCGCCAGATAGGCCAGCCACTGAAAGGCGCGCGTGATGTGGCTGCGCGGCATCGTTGGCTGGTCGCCGCCAACGGCTACGAGATCGGCGTATCCGAGCGCAAAAATTTGCATAAAAGCATCGTCAAAATGCTCGTCAAAGTTGGCCCCGCGGTCGACCAGGAATTCTATCGGGCGCGGCCAGTCGCCGGCTGCTGCGTAGGTCTGCTGCATGACCTCGAGGTTCTCGGCCGGCGTCGTCGAGATAAAGAAGTCATAGACGTTGGTCGGCGCCTCGGGGTCGGCCTGGCGGGCCGCAGCGTCTTCTTCTTCGAGCTGCCAAAGCGCCTGAAAACCCATCTCGGTAACATCAAAGATCGAGCGTTTGAAGAACTCGGCCGCCTCTTCGGGGGAGAAGAGCCCGCCCTTCTCGACCGTCAGCCGCGTCTTCACTTGGCCGGGGATGGGCGGTTTGGAGAAAAGCAGAAGCGCGTGCTTGATAGTTGCCATGAGCTGACCGTCCTAACTAGTCTGAACCGGTGTCGAGCGCCTGGATTGTGCAGGGGATTCCATTGTATGTCCAACTGCCGATCAATGGCTCGCAACCGGCCGGATCGGCCTCGGTGAGGATGTTGACGTTGGAGCGCCAGAGGCCGCTGAGGTGCGGTTCGCCGGGCGCTTCTTCGGGGTACCACCAGCCGTACTCGGCGCTGAGAACGCCGTCGACCAGCTCGGCCACCTGGACTTTGAAGCAGGCCGTGCCGCGCCGCGTGCGCAGCCGCGCCCACTGGCCGTCGGCCAGGCCGGCCTGGGCCGCAGTGGCCGCGCTGATTTGCACGGTGGGGTCGGGGCGGCGGCGCCGGAATTCGGGGTTGTTGAAGAACGAGGACGCCCAATAGGGCTGTCGGCGGGCGCCCGTGATCAGGGTGTAGGCGAGGGCCGGGTCGGCGCTGGGGGCGTTTGCGCCCGCG